>DATNRC010000179.1:0-16394 GCA_036703705.1 Candidatus Obscuribacterales bacterium | reverse complement strand
CCGCATCCCGCCAACGGCGAGTATTTGGATTAGGCAGGCGAAATTTCCCTCTTACAGTCAGGCAAAGCCGGAACATTGGTGAAAAGTTACTCAAAGTACGTCCGGGCTCTTAAACTAAAGTAAAGGCCTACACCTCGGCCGGCAAGATCTGTTACGCTGGCTTATGCGCTGCTTGTGCGTGCGATTTTGACGCGCCTGGTTGTGAACCGGCGAATGAAGTCGCGCTCTCGGCTGAAACCGGCTACAGGCTGGCGTTGACAACGTTGGGGCCTTCTCGGTATTATTGCCAGTCGCCTTAGCGAGGAAAGGCTGCCCGCCATTGTTTGACGGGGCAGCAAAGTAAATAGTTCATCTAATTCAGGAGTTTAGTGGTGCCGACCATCAATCAGCTAATTCGTCGAGAGCGGAGGAAAGTCACGTACAAGACTAAGTCGCCGGCGCTCAAGTCATGCCCGCAACGCCGCGGCGTATGCACGCAAGTGAAGACGACCACACCCAAGAAGCCGAATTCGGCATTGAGGAAAATCGCCCGTGTGCGATTGACCAACGGGATGGAAGTAACCGCTTATATTCCTGGCATTGGACACAATCTACAGGAGCACTCCGTCGTGCTCGTAAGAGGCGGACGGGTCAAAGACCTGCCGGGTGTTCGCTATCACATCGTCAGAGGTGCTTTGGATACTGCGGGCGTCAAAGATCGCATGCAAGGACGCTCCAAATACGGTGCCAAGCGACCGAAAGCAGCCGCAGCCAAGAAGTAGTTTTTGAAAGAGGACAGGTAGCAGCAAATGTCACGCAGAGTTTCCGCAGAAAAAAGAATTCCTCCTCCCGATCCAGAGTTCAACAGCCAGCTGGTTCAGCGCTTTGTCAATCGCATGATGCAGCGCGGCAAGAAGAGCACGGCGCAGAGACTCTTTTACGATGCTCTGGATTTGATCAAAGAGCGAACAAAAGCAGAACCGCTCGAAGTGTTTAACAAGGCGATCAAGAATGTGACGCCGTTGGTCGAAGTAAAGGCTCGCCGCGTCGGTGGCTCAACCTACCAGGTGCCGGTCGAAGTCAAGCAAAGCCGCGGTGTCGCACTGGCCACGCAGTGGCTGATCACCAACAGCAGAAAGCGCGGCGGACGCAGCCTTGCTGAGAGGCTGTCAGCCGAATTGATTGATGCCTCCAACGGCGCCGGCAACTCGGTGCGTAAACGCGACGAAACGCACAAGATGGCTGAAGCCAACAAGGCATTCGCGCACTATCGCTATTAAAAAGAAGGTCTTGAGACTTTCGTCAATCTTTAAGGGGCGGTCATAAGGCCGCCCATCGCTTTGATTCCAGCGGCGCTCACGTCTCGGGAACGTCGCGAAAACGGCTGAGGCAGCAATTCTCCTCCCCCGATATCAGAGCTCTGAGTCCCAATTGTAAAGATCGGCAAGGAATTCCAGGAACAGAACTTGAAGTTTTCAAGCAACAAAAGGAAGTCATGATATTGTGCAGTAGGTTTTCAATATTTTGCGACTCAGCAAAGAATTGGAGCGCACCGATTAGACAAAAAAGGTAAGCGGAACAAAAATACAGAACGGAACGGTCATCATGGAAGTCTTAACTAAGGAAACCAGGGAAGAAAGGAAGCCCTCTAAAGTGAACACCGCGACACGACTGGGAGATATCCGCAATATGGGTATTGCCGCGCACATCGATGCAGGCAAGACCACGACGACGGAGCGCATCCTCTTCTATTCGGGTCTGATTCACCGGGTGGGCGAAGTCCATGAGGGAACCACCGTCACCGACTGGATGGAGCAGGAGAAAGAGCGCGGCATCACCATCACCGCCGCCGCCATAACCAGCTACTGGCAAGGCAAGCGCATAAACCTCATCGACACTCCGGGACACGTCGATTTCACGGTCGAGGTCGAACGCTCGATGCGTGTTTTGGACGGCGTCCTCATCGTCCTCTGCGCCGTGGCTGGCGTTCAACCGCAAACAGGAACCGTCTGGAAGCAAGCCAACCGCTATGAAGTTCCGCGCATGGTCTTTGTCAACAAAATGGACCGGCAGGGAGCCGACTTCTACCGCGTCGTGAAGCAAATTCGTGAACAGCTTCCCGGATTGCATTCCACCTGGACCAATGCTCACCCGCTGCAATTGCCGATTGGAGCGGAATCCGGCTTCGAGGGCATCATCGATCTGCTCGAGCGCAAGGCAATCATTTACGCCGACGACGATCCGATGGGCAAGAAAACACACGAGGAAGCGATACCACCAGATATGGTGGAGGAAGCCGAGCGCTACCGTCATCAATTGGAAGAAGCAATCATCGAAAGCTGCGACGACCTCATGGGCAAATACCTGGAAGGCGAAACGCTCACCGTGCCCGAGCTCAAGGCAGGTCTGAGAAAGGCTGTGATCAACAATAAGATAGTGCCGGTTCTCGTGGGATCGGCGTTCAAAAACAAGGGCGTCCAGCCGCTGCTTGATGCAGTCGTGGATTACCTGCCGTCGCCGGAAGAAACGCCGCCTATCCGCGGATGGACCCCGGATGGTGAAGAAGCATCAAGAACATGCGATGACGAGCCGCTTTCCGCCCTGGCATTCAAAGTGATGAATGATCCCTTCGTCGGCAAGCTGACATTCTTGCGCATTTACAGCGGAACATTGAATGCCGGCTCTTATGTGCTCAACAGCACCAAGGGCAAAAAAGAGCGCATTTCCCGTCTCGTGCAGCTGCAGGCGGACGAGCGCACCGACGTGCAACAAGCCAGCGCCGGCGACATCGTAGCCGCCGTCGGCTTGAAAGACACCACCACTGGTGACACGCTCTGCATCGAGAAAGATCCAATCATTCTCGAATCGATGAAGTTCCCCGAACCAGTCATCTCTGTCGCCATCGAGCCGAGGACAAAAGCAGACTCCGACAAGCTCGGCACGTCGCTTTCCCGCCTGGCTGAAGAAGACCCTACATTCAAGGTAAAAGTCGATCAGGAGACCGGCCAGACGATCATCGCCGGCATGGGCGAATTGCACTTGGAAATCATCGTCGACCGCCTGCTCAGGGAGTTCAAGGTAGAAGCCAACGTCGGCAAGCCGCAGGTTGCCTATCGCGAGACTTTGCGCCAGCACGTCAAACAAGAAGGCAAATTCGTTCGCCAATCAGGCGGGCGCGGTCAGTACGGTCATTGCGTGATCGAGCTGGATCCCCTGCCACCAGGCAGCGGCTTTGAGTTTGTGAGCAAGATTGTCGGCGGCGCCATTCCGAAGGAATACGTTCCTGCCGTCGAAAACGGCATCAAAGACGCCCTCCAGGGCGGTGTTCTTGCCGGCTATCCGGTCATCGACATCAAAGCCACGCTCGTCGACGGCTCCTACCACGAAGTCGACTCTTCGGAAATGGCATTCAGAATTGCCGGCTCGATGGCTTTCAAAGAAGGCTTCATGAAAGGCAAACCAGTTTTGCTCGAGCCTGTGATGAAAGTAGAAATCGAAGTGCCCGAAGAATTCATGGGCGACGTGATCGGCGACATTTCCTCGCGCCGCGGACGCATCGAAGGCATGGACACCCTGGACAAACTCTCCAAAGTGCGAGCGCAAGTGCCCCTGTCGGAGATGTTCGGCTATGCAACGGATATACGCAATAAGACGAAAGGACAGGGAACCTTCGTCATGGAATTCGCCCATTACGAAGAGGTGCCTCCTACCATCGCCGATGCCATCTGCAAAGGACATCACATTAAGTAGATAATCTGGATTGCGGCCAAATGTTCCAGCCCCTGCATCATTGCAGTGGCGGCTTGGTTTGCCCCTGCATTATTGCGGTGGCGGCTTGGTTTGCCCCTGCATCATTGCAGTGGCGGCTTGGTTTGCCTTAACGAATACATCTTTGCGGTGGCCGGTTTGCTTGCTAAGACCATCTTTGTTGTGGCTGATTCGTTCGCGGTGACGAATACGTCTTTGCGCTTTCCAATGGGATAGAATGCATGGTTGGTTTTTCGGCCAATGCCCCTTGACGTCAGCGTCGCAAGGAGCCAGGATGAAGTATTTGCACGGCGGCTACATTCTTTTCTGTGACCACGCAGAGCATGCGGATAATGGTCGCGTGAACGCAGAAGGATTATTCGATCTCTTCGTCGGCAAATTGCCCTTCAGCATGAACTGCGACATGGTAGTCGGCTTTGGAACGCCTTATGAGCGGCGCCAGTACAAAGGTCTTGTCGTGATCGAGAATCCGGAGGGCCATGAGGTGTTTCGCAAGGAATTTCTCGCTAACGATCCCAATGATATTTTCAAAGGGCACTACATAGTGCGTTCCGATGTAATGCTCGACAAAGAGGGTATGTGGACAGTCAAAGCGGTGCTGCGAAATTACAAGGAAGAATCAATGTGGGATTGCCAGCGACAATTCTGGTGCATGGTGGAGGGCGAAGCGCCGCCGGATCCATGAGCAGCGTTTGTCAGCACAGATCAATACATCTGCGTTTGAACAAGTCGGCGTTTGCACAGGTCAAAACATCCGCGTTTGAACAAGTCGGCGTTTGAAACATCGGCATTGGGGTCAGACACCATCAATCCAATTTCGCGAAAAACTCTTCACAAGTCTGGCAGTACCAGAGCGGATCCTTCGCTGTTCTTACCCGAGCAACAGCTTTCACCATCGTCGGCGAATAGCGACCGCCACGTTTTGTGTCAGCGCTCTGGTAAGCGACAGGAACCACTGTGTTTTTCGAATCGCAATCGGGGCATACTGGTGTGAAGCTGCGCGCCTCCGCCAGGCGGCCCATTCTCAAAGAGAGCAGCGCAAGCTCGAATTTTGCCACCTGTGTCTGGCGGTCTTGATCACCTTTGTTCTTTTCCAAGATTTTCACACGCTTCAAAAGCAATGCGTGCTTTTCGTCCAGATTGCCTCGCGTGGACTCACAAAGATCGGCAAGCTCACCAAGCACCGTTGCCACTTCCATAGATTGGGGGTTGCTCTTTTCTCGCGCCTCGAGACTCACTCGCAAAAGTTTTTCAGCCAGAATCTGATCTCCCGCGTCGGCCAGTCTGACCGCTGCCGCATCTATCTCTTTCAAGTAAGGCGCCGCACCCGGTCGGTTTTTCAAAACCTCATACGCGAATTGCTTGTAAAGCTGGATAGCTTCCCTGTAATTCTTACTCTTGTCTTGCTGGGCAGCTTGAGCGAAAAACGCTTTTAAATCAGCCTTTGCCGGTGTGGCGCCAGCACGGCAGCACAACACAGCCATGGTCAGGCATGAAAACATCATGAGACACAAAGAGATGTAACCTCCGTGGCGGCCCACTCCGCTTAGCTTTAAGCCAGGTGTCGGTCGGGTGCATGGAGGAATGCCGATGCCAACTTTCTTCATACAAACGCCAATGTCTCGAAGTTTTTACCCAGGATTTCCACGCTGTCGGCTTGCAGCCAGCGATCAAGCAGCGTCGCGTAGACATGACGGAAGTCGACAGTATACTTCAAGTCGCCATTGTCCAATGCAGTAAGACTGGGCCGACTCCCATAGACTCCGCCCTTGATGCCACTGCCGATGATGAAGAGCGGCTCCGCTGTCCCATGATCGGTCCCGCACCCGCTGTTCTCTTCGAGGCGCCGCCCGAATTCTGAGAATACCGCGGTGAGAACTCTAGGTGCGACGCCGTGTTCCTCGAGATCGCTTTGAAATGCCCCGATCGCATCGGACAATTGCTTCAACAATCGCGCTTGCGTCTGAGGCTGATTGGCATGAGTGTCGAATCCGTCGAGGCTCACGGTATATACCGTGGAAGTGACACCACTACAAATCATTTGCGAGATGAATTTAAGCCCATCGCCCAGCTTTCCCCCCGGATACTTTGCCTTGCTTTCTTGCTTGCCTGCAGCTTTCAACAAGCGTTGAGAAGCATCATCTGCATCGAGCCCGGCTTGAGTGAGAAGCGCTCGATAAGGTGGCTCCGCCTGCAAAAAATTGGAATTGATGTCGAGGAAAGCCTCACTTGGCACCTTTCGATCTTGCTTGTACTTGGGTTCAGTTTGCAAGCGAAAGCCTGACACATTGTTGACCGATGGAACCGCAACTTTTTCTGCCACCAGACTCAGTGGCAGGATCGGATCCACATTGACGGCAGGCACAGGCTCACATGCGGCGCCATGGGTTTTGAGATCGACATATCTTCCCAACCAGCCCGTACTGCCGATCTCTTCCGGTTGGGCAGTCTGCCAGATTTCCAAAGATCGAAAGTGCGAACGGTTCGGATTGGGATAACCAACTCCCTCAAGGATTGCCAATTTCCCCTGTCTGAAAAGCTCCGCCATTGCAGTCATGGCTGGATGCAGGCCAGTTTCGCCATTCAGAGGCAATACCTGGCTCTCCTTGAGAGCAATTTTTGGACGTTTGTCAAAATAGGCGCCGTCATTGAAGGGGACGACTGTGTTCAGCCCGTCGTTTCCGCCCGTTAACTGTACGACGACAAGAATCTTTTCTCCGGCTCGGCCTGTGCTTTCTTGCGCATCTGCCGCCAGAGAGAGAATTTGCAGGGGCGAAAGCGTCAAGCCCACAACTCCAAGCCCACCCAACAGGAAACTCCGCCGCGTTATCGTCATACTGCCCCCCCTAACCTTATGTCAATTGATAGCTTGGAAAGGTCATGATTAAATGCACGCTCCAATTTAATTTGGCGCCGCTTCTTATCATCCTAGATCATATCGATCTTTCGGCTCTTAAGATCTTTGCATCTCGGCAGTTTCACGTGCCGACAGCCCATGAGGCTCAACTCTTGATTTTTGTGCGATAGCGAAGTCGCAAGGCGTACATCCCTTTCCACTCGACGCGCAAACTGCGCCATCCCGCGCATTCAGTTTTGCAGCAGCCACGGCCCCCGGTTAACACTGATCGGACGAATGCGGCGAAACGCCGGCGCCCTCAGAAGACGAGGAGAGCTCTTCGCTCTTACTGCTCAGCCTTTCGCGGCAGCGTTTGAGCATGATTCTGGTTGGTTGATCGGAAGGCAAAAGATGCAAAGTAGTCGAGAACAGCTGCTCGGCTTCTTTGATGTTTCCTTTGTCAAAAGCTTGCCTGGCGCTGCGAAACAGTGCAATCGCTTCTTCCATGGCGGCCGGCAACGACCCTTTGGCAGTCAACAGTTCGTAGATTGGCTCGCCGCCATCCCGCTCGCTCAATTTGACATGATCAATCGGCCGCACCTCAAGGTGCTCTTCAATCAAAGCGGCTGTCGACTCGCCCAGAATGAAGTTTGTGCCGTAGGTGGGGTTCAGTTCTTCCAGTTTGCCAGCCTCTTCTACAACGTAGCCGAGCGCACCGTACTGCGCAAAATGAGTGTCGCGCGAGCTGGCATCGATGGTTCCACAATATGCTTCACCGGTATTGATACCACATGTGCATTTGAGCGTGATGCCCTGACGGTCTTCCGCAAGTTTATCTCCCAGGGCCGCAATGCGCGCGCGAATGGCAATTGCACATTGCGCCGCCAATTTGGCTTGCTCCTCGCCAGGCATCGCCAGCGGTGCTCCCCAGAAAGCAATCACGCCATAAGAGGCGATGCGATCCACCAGCCCTTTATGCTCGAAAATTTGTTCGATCATTATGCGAATGGATTCGTTAAAAACCTGGAACACGCGATCTGCAGGAAGAGATTCCACCTCATGCATGAAATCCCTCATGCGGCAAACCATGATTGTGACTTGCATTTTTTTGCCGGTCAGGCCAAGCTCTTCGAGCTGGGCGCGATCTATCTCCTGCGCCACGTGTTTGGCTGTCATGGAGCGGAAAAGGCGCGTGTGCTTTCTTCTCTCCCGGAAGACGTAGAGGTTTTGATCGGCGAGCACCAAAAACCAACAAGGCAGAGCCACGCCCACGATGGGCACCACCACCGGTGTGGTCTGGTTGAAGGCCAGGAAATTGACAAAAGCTGCCGCCAGCCAGGCGACAGCAAGAGCGGCAATGCATCCTGCGCTTGTCCATGGTTTGCCCACCAGCCGCCCGAGAAGATTTCCGCAAGCAAGAGCGACAATAGTAATGGTGAGCAAGGTTTTCCAGCGCTCCACAGGGGGCAGGCAGCTGTTGTTGATCAAATTAGAAACGATGTTCGCCTGTATTTCAATGGCAGGCATTCGATTGTCGTAATTGGAAACCGGGGTGACAAAGCTGGCTTCGTATACCGCAGCCTGCCGCGGCGACGCACCGGCGCGCAATTGAAAACTGCTCTGCGCAAAACCGACAAGCACAATCTTGCCCTCAAATGGATTCTTCAATGGCACGCTCAAGTCGGCGCCAGTCCTGTCGATTTGCCCATAATGTTTTTGCCAGTCAAGCGCACGCCACAAGGGAATGGCGCGAAAACTTCCTTTCACACCGACGAAATTGATGCGGAATTCCGCCGGATAGATGCGGTCCTTGAGAAACACTCTGTTGGATGCATTTTCGAAAATTGCGCGAGCACCAAAACGTTTTTCAGCAATGCGCAGAGCAAATGATTTGTAAAATGAAGTGGTATTGCCGAAGCGCTCAAATATCAAAGAAGACCGGCGCACAATGCCGTCGCTGTCGACCGGCAAAGAGGCATTGCCCAGGCATCCGGAGTCTGTTCCCAGGGCAAGAACGAATGGCTCGAAGGGCGTGTGCAAAAAGACGCGCGGCCTGTTGTCCGGGCTTTCCAGATAATCGACATTTGTCGACAACAAAATGTTTGTTGACTTCCTGAGCACTTCCTCCAGGCTGCGATCGTCGTCAGACAGTCCGCTTGCGTCTTTCACTTCCCGGGCGCGACGCTCGTCAGCCGAGCTTCCCTCCAAATCAATATCGCAGGCAATGACGGAGGCGCCGGCCTGATTGAGCTTGGAAATAAGGTCTGCAAATACCTGTCTCGGCCATGGGCGGTTGCCGGGTAAGCCGAGCTTGCGTCCCGACTCCGGATCGACTGTGACGATGACTATAGAGTCCGTAAGCTCTTTCCGCTTTGCATTGTATTCAGGAAGAGAATTTCGCCAGACGAAAAATCGATCGAAAAGCTCAGACTCCCCTCGACTGAGAAGCTCATGGAGCCCGGGAACTGACAACGACTCGACGAGAAATACAGAAAGACCGCAAGCGAGGCACACAGCTAATGCACGCCAGGACAGGTTTTTGGACGACGCGTTTAGGGACTTCAGCAGTCCGCCCAATGATCCTTCAGCCAATTAGAAAAGCGCTCCAAGTAAAAGAGATCTGAGGCCGTAAGCAAAGACAATCGTCATATGCCCAGATAACGACGCTCTAACCCAAGATGTAACCTGGGCTAACCGTAAGTCCTTGAGTAAAAACCAGGAGGGCGCTTTATTTTTGCCGACTCATCACCGTCAAAGCTTGTCCCGTGAAGCTTTCGGCCTTCAAGCTCAGATTGCGACCCTGACGGTTATCAACCCCTGTCAAGAAGATCTGATAATCGGCGCTTTTGACTTGCCGCAAAAGCTCAATCCGCGCAAAAAAAATTGGACGGTACTGGACTCGAACCAGTGACCCCCACTATGTCAAAGTGGTGCGCTACCAACTGCGCCAACCGTCCGGACAAACAGTAATTCTATCGCGCCTCGGAAAAGATGCAAACATATTGTAACTGCCAGTGCTTGAGCCTTGCGCCACCGCACTCTTCGAGCTCTATGAAGGGAAAATCAGGCGGCACCCAGATTTGAACTGGGGAATGGAGGTTTTGCAGACCTCTGCCTTACCACTTGGCTATGCCGCCGCGCCTTCTAAGTAAAGGATACTCGTAATCCTATTGGGTTGCTTCAATCTTTGTCAACGCGAATGAAGCTGTATCATAAGACTTACTCAATTTGCGGAGGGCGTGATTGCTCGAAATCCTTACCAGGCGGTGCTTACAAGCGGTTCCGCTCCTGCTTGTTCTGTCCATCGTGACATTCTTAGCGATCCAAAGTTTGCCGGGTGATCCGGTAGACGTCATGCTGGGCAGCGCAAAGCGTGATATTGCTGCTGATGAGCTTGAGGAGATGCGGCATGAGCTGGGGATCGATCGCCCCCTTGTCGAGCAATACTTCAGGTGGCTCTCTAATTGCGTGCTCAAGGGCGATTGGGGGCGTTCTTACAAAGACGGCAGGGCCGTTACCAAAATCGTGGAAGAGCGTCTGCCGGCCACATTCATGCTCGTCGGCTCGGCTTTACTGCTGGCATTTTCATTGGGTGTAGCCTGGGGATTGGCCATGGTTTGGCTCAAGCAATACCCCGCCGGTCATCTCTTCGAAGCCTTGCTTTTCAGCCTCGCTATAACGCTTTATTCGGCGCCCGGATTCTGGGTGGGATTTCTGGCCCTTGCCTTTGTTGCAAAAACAAATATTCATGGCGGCTTGCCGCTTCTGAGCGTGCATGCTCCGGGCGACAATACCACTTTTCTCAGCGGGCTTTTTTATGCGCTTATCCCTTCGACCGTGCTTTCCCTGAGGCGGATGGCGAAAGTCGCCCTTTTCGTGCGCACCTCCGTGCTCGACGAGCTCAATCGCGACTACGTCGTTACGGCATTGAGCAAGGGATTGGGACAAATGACCGTTCTCATAAAGCATGTGCTGCGCAACGGCCTTTCACCCGTAATCACCCTTATCGGCTTGTCTCTGCCATATCTTCTGGGCGGTTCGGTGCTGGTCGAATCGGTCTTTGGCTGGCCGGGAATGGGCAGCCTCGTCGTGGACGCCACATTCGGCCGCAACTATCCGGTAATTCTCGGCTTGGTGACGATGTACGGAAGCATAGTCATATTCTCGAACTTGCTCGCCGACTCGCTTCAAATCGCCCTCGACCCGCGCTTGCGGCAAGCCGGGGATGAAACAGCAAGGAGCCGGGCAGCTGAGAGCGGGGGAGCATTCTGATGGTCGAAGGCGGAATGATGGCAAGAAATGCCAAATTCTCCTCACTCAAGATGAGCGCGGGCTTATTGCTTTTGAGCGCCGTGGTTTTGCTTGCCATTCTGGCGCCCCTTTATGCCCCCTATGACTCAACACTCTCGCCGCTTGCGGTCGACCTGGATTTGCTCAACGCACCCCCCTTTACGAAAGGACACCTTTTGGGAACCGATCTTCTGGGGCGTGACATTTTAGGGCAGGCAATGTGGGGGGCCAGGGCTTCTCTCATCGTCGGCATTCTGGCTGCCACAATCGCCGTTTCGTTTGGCAGTCTCTGGGGGGCGGTGAGCGCATTTTTCGGCGGCCCCGTGGATTCGCTCATGATGCGAGCAGTGGACGGACTGCTCTCGATACCAAACATAGTCCTCATGCTGGCCATAAACTCGTTTTTGCAAGCGCAGCAAGTCGTTGGCTCGCTGCCCGCGTGGCTTCTGGATTCGCTCCATGTTACTGCCTATTCGAGCGGCTTATTGCCGCTCATTACCGTGATTTTTGTCATCAGCGCGACCACATGGTTGGAAGCGGCAAGAATTGCTCGGGCAAGGATAAAAAGCGTTCTTGTCGAGGAATATGTGACTGCCGCAAAAGCAATCGGTGTAGGAGCACGGCGCATGCTCGCCCGCCATCTCTTGCCGAATGCCGCTCCAGTGATTTTTGTCGAGGCCACGCTTTTGATATCTGATGCGGTGCTCATGGAAGCAGGTTTGAGTTATCTCGGACTGGGGCTTGGACCGGCGACTCCCAGCTGGGGAACAATGCTCACCTCGGCCCAGGAGAGCCTCATTCAAGGCAACTGGTGGACGGTGCTTGTGCCTGGATTGCTCATAACCGTCACAGTCATGGCCGTCAACCTGATCGGTGACAGCTGGCTCGACGCTACAGGCGGACAGGGGAGAATGTCTTAAGCTTTCGGATAAGAAGAGCCCTGGTTCTTTCCCTGATGAATCTCAATTTGCAGGTACACGGGTATATCTGGATCAGCCGCGCGCAAATTCAGATGAGATGTACTGGCCGACTCCGCAGGACTACAACGAAGCGATTCAAAATCCGGATCACGTCTTTTGCGATCAGGAATTGAAGTGGTCATGCGCCGAACTGGACCAGCTTGGTTTGCCGCGCCCGATTTCGGGCGGTTTTGCCACCGTGTACAAGATGAATTGCGGGGATCGATCTGTTGCCGTCAGGTGTTTTTTGAGAAACATCAAGGACCAGCAGGAGCGATACAAGCACATAGGTGATTTTGTTCATTCCGATCATTTGCCGTACACAGTCGATTTCGAATACCTGGAAAAAGGAATCCTCATCAAAGGCAATTGGTACCCGATTCTCAAAATGGAGTGGGTTGAGGGACATCTGCTCAACGAATATGTAGAGCTGAATTTGAACGTCAAAGACAATCTTGTTGATCTTGCCGAGCGATTTCGCTTGATGGTCAAAGAGCTGGCGCAAGCGGGCGTCGGTCATGGAGATTTGCAGCACGGCAACATCATGGTGATTGGAGGCGAGCTGCGTCTTGTCGACTATGACGGCATGTACGTGCCGGCGCTTAGAGGAAAGCAGAGCAACGAATTAGGGCACAGGCATTATCAGCACCCAAAGCGCTCAAAAGAGCATTATGAGCCGTACATAGACAATTTCTCCGCCTGGTCGATTGACACATCGCTTTCCGCCATTTGCGAAGACGCATCACTATGGCAACAGCTCACGGCCGGGGACGAGTGCCTGCTCTTTCGCGAAGCCGATTACAGAGACCCGACCGCATCGAAGGCCTTTGCCGTTCTGGAAAATCATCCGTCAGAAGAGATCAGGCGAAACTGCCGCCTGTTGCGTTCGTTTCTGCAAACGCCGCTGGAAGATGTTCCGCCTTTGCATGGCACCACCCATGATGCCAGTCACATTCAGGCGCTGCCACCATGGATGGAGGGGCCGGATTGGATCAGGCAACAGGCAATAATGGAAAACATCAATGCCAATGCCGGCGCTGTGAAGCGAGAGACGGCAGCGAAAGCGGCCGCCGTCGGATTGCAGGCTCCCGAAACGCCAGTCGAGCTGGCGGCACCAGCACCGCATTTAGTGCCTGCCTCAGGCGACAGTCAGCCGCATCTTCCAAGCGCCGCCCCTCAATCAATCGTTTCTCTTCAACCTCTTACACCTGCCCAAAAACCGCAGCCGCCGGCCAGTTCCGGGCAGGCCCCACCACGGCAGACTGCGCCGCGAGCCGGCGCCGCACGCCCGGCGCCTCCGGGAGAGACGACGAAGCAATTGTGGCTCTTCGTAATGGTCATATTCGCGCTCTATGTGGTTGTCATGTTTTTCAACGAGACAAGTTTCAGCGAGGTGCGCAACGGGAAGAGCGAGCCGACCCGTCTTGGAGCGAGGTCCGAGAGGCAGCGGTCAGCAAAAGATCTGGATCAATTGCTCTTGAGTGGCAATACAGCCCTTATGAAGGACAATCCGACGGAAGCTATTGCGAGCTTTCGCGAGGCCCTGCAAATAGCAGAGGAGAATTTGGCGGCCGACAGCCCGCAAAAAATGCAGTCTCTTCTCGGATTGTCGAAAAGCTATCTTCTTGGCGGACAACCTAAAAAAGCCGGCCCGTATCTCACTCAGCTCTTGCGAGTCGCACCATCTGGGGACGACCCGAGCCTTTACAAAGAAGCGGAGCGCTTGCACGCGCTTTACTTCATGGAAATGGGTGATTATGGTTCAGCCGCCTGGCACCTGGACCGCAAGATCCATTCAGAAGACATGTCTGACGCCGCCAGAGGGCAAAAACTGAGGAGTGCTCTCTTGCTTGCGAAATGCGGTCTCAGACAAACGACATCCAGCGTCAAGGTCGGCATGGAGTATTTTAAGGAAGGGGTCCATTATCTTGGCAACGACTCCGATACAGCCCAAGCGTGCGTCAAGTTGGTCCTCGACGAATTGCCGAATATGAACCACCAGGCAAGGCTGCCTGCACTTCGCGAGCTGCGGGCGCTTGCGGGCAGCTGCGATCAGACAACCAGGGTGCGACTCTTGTCGAGACTAAAAAAGGCAGAGAGCGATGCCGGCAATTCAGCGCAGGCAGCGGAAATCGAGAAAGCAATTGCCGTAGAGCTTCAGCAAACTCCGCCCGATCGCGACCCCCGTTTCGCCAGGAGTCAGCGTTTCACCGGGCTGCAAGAGAGGAAGCTGCCCTGATGAGCAGGGCGACTCATGGTCGTGAACATAAAAACCAGCGGCCACAGGTAAAGCCGGTCCGAGGATGATTGCATGCTGCGGTGCAAGCCGCTGCCGGAAGACGACCAGCCAGGACTGCTACAATTACTTCGTCCCTGAATATATACGGTGTCAATGTGATTGCTTTCAAACAATTTGCCGTCGACGGCAAAAGATCAATTATGGCGGTTCTCCTCACGACGACACTTTTCAGCTCGGCGGCCTTGTCTCTTTCAGCTTGCGGCGGCAACGACAAGCAGGTTTCCTACAAGTCGGGCGGCATGACCCATACCATTCAAGAAGGTGAAGGCGCCGTACCGCAGGAATTCTCCAAGCTCATATATCCTAATGCGCAAGCAACCGGCTCGGTATCAGCAGAAGGCAACGACCAGGAGCAATCGAAATTTGCAATGCTGTCCTGCACAACTCCTGTGGACGACGTCAGCAAATGGTATCAAGATCAGTTGCGCGAAAATGGCTGGGAAATTACGAACGTCCAGCCGCTGCCCAAAATGGTGAGCATATCGGCCAAAAAAGGCGAGGTGGAAATGAACGTCATGATTGCCGATGACGGCGGCAAAACAACCATCAGCCTGTCGCTGGGAAAGACAATCGAGGCAACGCCGGATGAAAGCGAAGCGGACAATTACACGCCGGATAAAGTAACGCCTCCTACCGACTAGACGCATCAGGCAATGGAAACGTTGAACGAATTCCGCAAGCAAGCATGCGCACAACCATCCCCGGAAGCATGCAAGGATACATGTGAAGAAGCACTCCAGGAAGCATGCGACGAAGAACAGGCAGGAAAGTTGATCCGATAAGATGAGGGGCGAGTTATGCCGAAGAGGGATCCAATAGCCGAAGTCGTCTCCTCAACCATTACCGGTTTCATCGCTCAGTGCTCCAGCACGGAAAGCGACGACGGAGTGCCGCGCATTACAAAGCCGCGCTTCGGCAGTTTTCTCAAAGTGGAATGCAAAGAAAGCAAGTACGATACCCTGGCCGTTGTTTACAACGTAATCACGGGTTCGCCTGATAATGCGCATCAGCCCTGGGCGCTGGGAATGTCGCGCGAGCAATTGCGCCAGGAGCAGCCGCATATTTTTTCTCTGCTGCGCACCGAGGTGCACGCGGTTGTGGTTGGTTATGCCTCCGGCAAAGAGGTTTTCCAGCATCTGCCGCCGTTGCCCGCCGATGTGCATGATTTTGTTTACGAAGCAACAAATGATGAAGTGCGCTTGCTCACAAAAGATCTGGAATTTCTGCGCCTTTTGTCTTCAGTCACTGTTGTCCCGCAGGACGAGCTGATCGCAGCTTGCATACGCGAAGCGTACTATGCGCGCGGACGCGAACATGCGTTTCTGGTGGAAGCCGGCCAAGCACTATCGCACATGATGCGCTCCGATTATGACAGATTGGTGTCAATACTGAAGCAGATTCGTCCGGAGGCAATTGCTCGCGCTTAGAGGTCGGGGCAGATTCCTTAATACACGCTTATCGCAGAGTGTGGTCGAGCAGTCCGCACTTACACTAAAAGAGTGCACGACTGAACCTCGATTCGATGGATGCGCAACCTCTGTTCTTTATCTTCGCCACAGCGGCACTTGCCGCTCGAGTTCTTGTCGGCTCTCGTATCAACAGCTTCCTCTGTGGCAGCACATTTGATTCTTGGACTATCGCTCGCAACGCATTCTCTTTTGGCTTCTGGTCTCCGCTCTTGCTCGTGGGCATCTACGCGCTGAAATTGTTTGAGCCACCTCCGCCAAGCTATGCCGAAAGCACAAAAGTGAGGACAGCTTTCGCGGCAAAAAAACCTGTGAAGAGCCCGTTCGCCCTAAGCGCCGAGAGCCTCACGCTCGCCATAACGCAGGTAAATCCAGATCGCAATCGCCACAATGACAATCAAAATCGTCGAGACTGCGCATCCAAATGCCCAGTCCCTAACGGTCAAGAATTGATTTTGAATGAGATTGCCGATGTACATATGTTTTGCGCCACCCATGAGATCAGGCGTCACATAATCACCAAGCGAAGGGACAAAAACCATGATGCTTCCCGCAATCAATCCCTTTGAGCTCAAGGGCACAGTCACCTTCCAGAAGGTTTTCCAAGGCGTGGCGCCGAGATCAGCCGCTGCTTCAAGAAATCTTCTGTCCAGCTTTTCCAGCGCCGCATACACGGGGAGGATCATGTACGGCAGATAGTTGTAGACCATTCCCAGAAGCACGGCCCATCCCGTGTACAAAATGAATGGAGGGTTAGCTACGCCGAATGACTGGAGAATATTGCTCAGCAAACCAGT
>DATNRC010000178.1:0-11945 GCA_036703705.1 Candidatus Obscuribacterales bacterium | reverse complement strand
AAGGTGGATCCTTTTCCTTCTTCGCTGTCCACGCCGATGGTGCCGCCATGCGATTCGATGATCCCTTTGCAAATGGCAAGACCAAGGCCGGTTCCGCCTTTGCGCTTAGCATCAGAGGCTTCGACCTGCTGGAAGCGCTGGAACAGCAAGCCCTTGAATTTCTCTGGAATGCCCCTGCCGCGGTCGATCACTTTGACTTCCACCCAGTTGGGAATCTCCTCCACCGCCACTGTCACTGTTGCGCCTTTGGGTGAGAATTTGCAGGCGTTGGACATGAGGTTGACGATGACCTGCACGAGCCGGTCGCCGTCTGCATATACGCGACAATCGGAGGGCAGCATCTCGAGATGCACTCCGTTTTGATCAGCAAAAGACTTCACCGACTCGACGGAACGCTCGAGGACAGTGCTCATCTCCACTTCGCCAAACACCATGTCCATCTTTCCGGACTCCAGCTTCTCAATATCGAGAATGTCGTTGATGAGGCCAATCAGTCGGATGGTGTTGCGCTCGGCAATGTTTACCACTTTCTTGGCTTGCTCAGGAAGAGAGCCCAGGGCGCCAACATTGAGAAGGGTGAGAGATCCTCTGATGGATGTTAGCGGTGTGCGCAATTCGTGGCTGACGGTAGACACGAATTCTTTCTTCAAGCGCTCGACTTCACGGCGCTCTGACACGTCGAGGATATTAGCCAGATAAAAATGCCCGTCTTTGGTGTCGAATTCGCTCAAGGAAAGCTCAATCGGAAAATCCTCGGAAGTGCTCTTCAAGGCGTCGAATTCACCTACACGATTGAGCGCTTTATGGAACAAATTGTCCATGAAAGAGCGCAAATCGTCCGGGTTGTTGTGAGAGTAAATCTTGCTGTCCACGAAAAGCGTCATCAGATGCCGCCCTTCAAGCTGGCGGGCAGTATAACCGAATATTCTTTCCGTGCGGCTGTTGACGGATTCGATGATGCCCTCGGGGGTGAGAATGATGAGACCGACCAGCATATTCTCGATGATCGTGCGAATTCTTGCTTCACTGGCTTTTATTGCTTCCTCAGCCAGCTTGCGCTCGGTGATGTCGTGGGCGACGCAAAACATCGAGCGCTCCGCTTCCGACCAGTAAGCGGACCACAAGACGGTTACCAGCGTATTGTCTTTGCGTTTGATTCGGTTTTCGAAGTTCATCGTCCCCTGCTCGGCCCGTATTGCGCGCACGGCTTTGATTGTTTCCTGCACGTCCTCAGGCACGATGAGATCGATGAAGCGCTTCCCCATGAGCTCATCAGGCGCATAACCGAAGGTCGGCAAAGAGGCCGGGCTGACGGCAACGAATTTGCCGTCGATATCGATTGAGCAAATGACATCAGCTGAATTCTCGATAACTGCGCGCTCTTTACGGGAAGCTTCGCTCAAGGCCGCAGCCATGCTGTGGAAAACTCCATCCAGGTGGGCGATCTCATCACCGCCCGTCAGAGGCGGATTGAGCGGCTCGCCGCGAGCAAGGCGAATTGTGTTGTCGGTAAGAACATTGAGACGCCTGCCGATTCCGCGGCTGAAGAAGAGAGCAAGCGCGATGGCCAGCAATATGTTGAAGACGACGCCCACGACAAGGAAGATTTTGACGCTCGCCCGGTTGCGGTTTTGCACCTCAGGACTTTCGCTTTCGATTTTTCTTTCGTCTTCCGTCAGTCCTCGTAATTCGTCCTGCAGGCGGTCGGCAAGCGAGCGAATTTCCTTGTACATATGCCTGGCCCGAAACTGCGCGACATCGACACGGTTGTCGTCGATGGCGTTTTTCGCCTCGCCGAGAATTTTCAAGCCCGTAACTGTAATTTCGGCCAGGTTCTCCAGTATCTTCTGCTGCCGCGGATTGTCACCGACCAGGCTCTTCAGCTCATTGAGGTCCTGAGGAATCTGGCGCACTATTTTGTCGTAGCGGTCGCTGAACAACGGGCTTTTCGTAATCGAATAGCCACCCATGGCCACGCCGGCGTCGTAAAAAAGTTTCGAGAGCGTATTTGCCTGGGAGATGATGGCCTTGGAGCGAATCTGCCGCTGCACCTCGACTTCCGCCTGCCGCAAGAGCATCGTCAGGGTGAGGAGGAAGATAAGCTCAAAGACAAGCGGCACTGAAACCAGAATCAGTCCTTTGTGTGAAAGCTTGAGATTGAGTCTCATCGTCCCCTGTGCCCGAGTTCCAGTGTGCTGTCAGCGTTTGCGGTTTTTGAATGCGTCCAGGAATTTGTCCAGATCTTGATTGGTGATGGGCCTCGATGTTCCTCCCGGTCCGGACGTGCCGAGATCGCGGCTCATGTCGTCGATCATTTGTTTCGTCTCTTCGTCCGCCATCACCTCCACATCGCTTTGCACGGGTTTGTAGCCGGAAGGCGCATTGTAATAAGAGATGGGGATGGGGCATGTCTGCGAGCGGTAAGTGTCGAGCACCAGCTTGGCGCCCCCTTCCTTCGTCGAGCAAGTGAGCCGCAGAGGGATGGAAACCGTAGTCGGCAAGCCGTAAATATTGGCCAGCATTTCTGCAAGCCGCGGCGGAACCTGGATTTGATCGGCCACCCAGTAATCGGCGCCGCTTATCGTGCCGCCGCCTCTTTTGGCCGCTGCTCGCTGCAAGCCGGCATTGACGCCTTGCATGACATACTGTGTTGCTCTCAGCCCTGCGATATTGCCGCTCCCGCCGCGCACCCAGCTGCTGCCCGACATCTGCCGGCTGCGCTCCGAGGACATGCGCCCTGACAATTGCCGCTTCCAGGCCTCGAAGGTGGTGTTGAAACAGACACGGGTTCTGTCATTGAACATGACTACATCCCAGTTGGGAGCCCGCGTGACGAATGCCACGCCGGCCCTGGGATTGACGCATTTGAATCCCGAGGGGCTGATGTAGAGATACTGATCGCCGAAAGTAAGGCTCTTCTGCGTCAAAACCCAACCCGCCTCATCCGCCATGACAGCCGGAGCAAAGCAAGTGGAGAGGAAGACAAAAAGAGCCAGGGAAACTATGGCACGGCTGAAGACCCTTAGCCTTATGCCGTTTTGCCGCATCGCGAACTCTCCTCTTTAACTGACGCCTTTCTTTACTCTTGTACCCTTGTCTGGTTTTGAGAAAACAAAATTTATCTGCAACCCACACCCCTACGGTTCCGCGAACAAATCAAGCGGCTCGGTGGCAAATTCGCTGGGCACGCGTTTGTAGCCGTAAGGCACGTTGAACTCCGTAAGCTTCAAGCTGCCGCGCTCAAAAGAAACCGTATCCAGATGCACCATGGGCCGCTTGTTCTTCCTCGGGCTTACAAATCTGAGCGGCACTTTGTGAATGGGAGGCATGCCGTTGAGCCGCGCCAGAACATCCGCTTCGGCAGGCGACACCGGCAAATCGCTGGCCACCCAGAAGCCGTGAGCCTTAAGATCGCGAACCAAGGAATCGAGTGTCACTGCTTCACGCCGCTTTGCCAGCCCGCCGTCATCGGCAACATAACGCTCAGCTTTCAGCCCGGCAATCTCGCCCGATTCCGCCTTCACCCAGCGGCAGCGGTTGGAATCCGCCCCGATGAGGCCAATCATCCTCTGCAGCACGAAGGCCTGCGAGGAGTCAGGTGAAGTCTCGTAGAATGTGCGATGTGCATCATCAAAAACCACGACTTTCTTGAATGGCGCGTGACTGACGGTCGTGGCATTGCGCCCTAGAGATTTGATTTTGAGTGCATCATCCGCGATATAAATGACTTGATCGCCAAAAGCGCGTGTCTTCTGATGCAAGATAAAACAAGGTCGCCATTGCGCCGATGAGCGCCAATTGCTCTTTTTAATCGCCGGGGCAGCGCTGGAAGAAGAGCCGGCAAAGAGCGCCAGAGCGACAATCGCAGGCACAAAAGCCGCCTTCAGCCGCCGATACCTCCTGGCGGCAGTTGCCGCGTTTTCCCGCCGATAACTCCTGGCGCCAACCGCATGCAGGCAATGTGCGACTGTGTCAGAAAAGGAAAGATTGCCCACGGAGCTCATCTCATCACAGGCGGACTGACGATGCCGCCTTCATCTATGTTACTCAGCCTGAGCAATGATGCCAAATCGTCAGCTTCTTTGCAGGGAAATTGCCGATGCGCAGTTTTCATCCCCGCCAGGAAACGTCTCACCAATTGCTGCCGATGCGGCAATTTGCCGCTTGCTCTCCAACTCGAGGCGGGCAAGTGAGAGCGCCTTTCAACGCAAAAATTCGAGCAGGTCGTCGCCTGCCGCACCAGCCATAATTTCAAACTCCGCTTTTGCTTTCTTGTAATCCGGCGGAATGGCGAAAACAGATTTGTCCACTTCCACTTTTGTGCAGCTTGCCGTAAGCAGATCGTTGGAAATTCCTTCTTTGCCTTTGTGATAGGTTGCAGTAAGCGGGAAATAGGGCAGCTCCGGCAGCGCATAGTACACGCCGACGATTTTGCTCAATCCAGGCGCCATTGGAATGTCGATAGCCAGCCAGTATTGACTGAACAGGGAAGAAAAGCTGTCGGCGATGAACTTTTCATCGTCGATTTGCTTGCGCCGCATCACATAAAGTTGCGTGCGCATGCCGGCAACTTGCCTGATCTTATTTACGGCTTGCGGCTTCGAGCCCAATCCCCGAACAGTCTCCTCGAAATTGGCCGGCACGCGTCCCTGCCAGTTCTCAAAAGGAGTGGAGAAATAACGCCTGGTTTTAGTGTTGAGCAGCAACACTTCCCATTTGGGAGCGGTGCTTACGAGTGTCTGCCCTGTTTTGTTGTTAGAGGCGCGCAAGTATCCGGGCGCGATGTACACGTCGCGCTGCCCGACCAATTTATTGTGTTGCAGGATGCGCCAGGCTTTTACTTTCTCAGCCCGGCACGGCGTGAAAGCCCCTAAACCCGGAGCCGTCAACAAGAGGGCGGCAAAAGCCGATGCCGCTCTCTTTGCCGAAACTGGCCGCTTCTTACGTGACACGCTCAATGCTCATTCAAGCTCGGTATGACTGTCTTTATATTTACCCTGATTGACAGCTTCGACGTGACGGCGTCATTTACCGAAAGGAGGCTTCACCTTAAAGCGGGTGCGGGGATCAAGCACGTCTCTCAAACCGTCGCCGAGGCAGTTGAACGACAAGACAGTGATGAAAATGAAGAAGCTCGGGAAGAGAATAAGATGCGGATGCACTCTCAAAGAGCGCCAGCCGTCGCTGGCGAGCGTTCCCCAACTGCATTCGGGAGCGGACAAACCAAGCCCGATAAAGCTCAAAGTCGATTCGGAGAGAATGGCTGAAGGAACGGTAAAGGTAAGCGCAACGATTATCGGGCCCATGGCGTTCGGCAATAAGTGTTTCAAAACGATGGTGATCGCGCTCTCACCTGCTGCCCGCGCCGCTTCAATGAATTCCTCCTGCTTCAATTGCAGGAATTGAGCGCGCACCAGGCGCGCCGTTCCCATCCAGCTGACAAGCCCCAGCGCAAAGAGAATGCCGAAGGTGCCCTTGCCGACCAGAACGCCGACAAGAATCATCACGAGCAAGTCAGGAAGCGAATAGGCAATGTCGACACCTCTCATAAGAAGAGTGTCCACCTTGCCGCCCATGAATCCGGACAGCGAACCATATGCGGTGCCAATCAAAAATGCCACCATGGCGGTCACCAGTCCGATGCTGATGGACATGCGTGAGCCGAAGATTACGCGCGCGAAAAGATCCCTGCCCAGCTCGTCTGTTCCCATAAGATGTTGAGCTGAAGGTCCGCTCAAAATATCCGCGCTGCCCTGATCGAACGAATAAGGGGTAAGAGGCACGCCCAGGGCGGACATCAGCGCCAGGCTGCAAATGAGAAGGATGATTATGAACGACGCAAACGCCGTCGGGATTCTTCTCAGTCTCCGGGCAAGGGCAAGCAACTCCAAACCTCCCTCTAATCAGCTTTCCAGCTTGATGCGCGGGTCGAGCAATTGATAGACAATGTCGACGATGGCATTCGTTATGATGAGCAGGACGCCAAAAATCAGGGTCGTGCCCATGATTAAGTCATAGTCCCTGTTTGTCACGGCCGTAATGAAAAAACGGCCCATTCCTGGAATGGCATAAATATATTCGACGACAAACGAGCCTGTAATGAGGATGGCGGTCAGAGGCCCTAAAACAGTGACAACCGGCACGAGCGCATTTCTCAGCACGTGCCGGAATATCGTTCGCTCATCGGATAGCCCTTTTGAGCGGGCGGTGCGCACCCAATCCTTTTCCAACACTTCAAGGACGCTGGCTCGCGTAAGTCTGGCCAAATAAGCAGCCGGCGACGCGGCCAGTGTCAGCGCCGGCAGGACGAGGTGGCGCCAGGATTCAAAGAGAGCAACGGGCAGCCATTTGAGCCATATGCCAAAGACAAGAATGAGCACCGCCCCGACAACGAAGCCGGGCACGGAAATTCCTGCCGTCGAAAGAAACATTGCTCCGGCATCGAAAGCAGTGCCGCGTTTAACGGCCGCCATCGTACCGAGCGGCACGCCGACGGCAACGGCAATGAGCAAACCGGCAAAGCCCAGCTGCACTGAAACCGGAAACGCTTCGCCAAGAATGTCGTTGACCGTGCGATTGACATATTTGTAGCTCACGCCCAGATCGCCCCTCGCCAGCCGGGCCAGGTAATGCCCGTATTGCTCGACCACCGGTCGATCGAGCTTGTACTTTGCCTTCAGGTTAGCCACTATTTCCGGTGACAGGTGCTTGTCGGCGTCGAAGGGCCCGCCGGGCACCACTCGCACCATAAGAAAAGTAATCGTCGCCACAATCCAGAGCACGGGAATAGCAAGCAACATTCTTCTCAGGATTTGACCGAACACGCGTCTTTGACACCTCTTTAACGGGCAGGGCTGATGGATACGTCTTTGAAGAACTGGACATCGAGCGCGTTGAATTCCATGCCTTTCACCCAGGGCTTAACCATCAAGTTCTGAGTGGCGAAATAAGTGGGAATGATAGGCGCCTCTTCCTTGCACAGCAGAGCGTCCGCCTCCGCATAAAGAGCTTTGCGCCGCTCGGGATCCTGCTCGCCGGCCGCTCTCTCCACAAGGGAGTCATAAAGGGCATTCGACCATCTTGTGTCGTTGTTGCCGTTGTGCGTCGTAAAAAGATTCATGAAGGTCTCCGCATCCGGATAATCAGCCCCCCACGACTGCCTGAAGATGGGGGGCGGATCGCGGCGCACGGTTTCCAGATAGACCTTCCATTCGTTGACTTCGAGCTGAACGCGCACGTTGAGATGGCGCTTGATTTGCTCCTGAGCCTGCTCGACGACAAGCTTCGCATCTTCGCGATGCGGATAGAGAAGCTTCACGGGCGGAAAATTCTTGCCGTCCGGATATCCGGCTTCGGCAAGCAAACGCCGCGCCGTTAGAGGATCGAAATGCACGGCAGACTTTTCCGAGTAGCCGGCAAGCTGAGGCGGAATCCAGCTGTATGCCGGGCGCTCCCCGCGCCGCAATATCTTGGGAAAGGTGGTCCGATCAATCGCCATGGAAAATGCGCGGCGCACGCGCACATCATCGAACGGCTTTTTCTTGACGTTGAAGGCCAGGTAAGTGGCTCTAAGAAGAGGGATGTTCGTGTAATGGGGCGAATTGCGGTAGCGTTCCACATCGGCGGTGGGGAAGCTGCGATTGTCAACGTAGTCGAGCTGATTGTTTTCATACAAACCGAAGGCAGTCGCTTGCTCGGGAATCATGAACATTTTGATTTTCTTGAGCTTGGGCGGACCTTCGATGAATCTCGGATTGGCCGTGAGCTCGATTTTGTACTCATGGCGCCAGAGCGTGAGCATAAACGGACCGTTAGTGACAATGTGCTCAGGCTCCGTCCAGCGATCTCCATACTTCTCCACTATGTCTTGGCGCTGCGGGTAGGTGGGGCAGAAAGCAGTGAGATAAATGAAGTAGGCGGCGGGTCTTCTCAGCCTCACCTCGAGCGTGTGATTGTCGAGCGCTTTCACGCCCACCTGAGCGGCATCTTTCACTTTGCCCGAGTTGAATTCAAAACCGTTCTCCAAATCATAAAGAAAAAATGCATATTGGGCCGCCGTCTTGGGATCGAGCAGGCGTTTCCAGGCGTATTCGAAGTCCCGAGCCAAAACAGGCTGGCCGTCAGTCCACAGCACATCTTTGCGGAGGTGGAAAAGATAGCGCCTTCCGCCGTCGAGCACTTCCCAGCGCTGGGCGCAGCCGGCATTGCACTTTAAAGAGTTTGTGTATTGTGTAAGACCGATCATCAAATTCGATATCACATCGAAGGACGTGGAGTCCGTTGTGACGAGCCAGTCCAGGCTGGGCGGCTCAGCCTGAAGATTCATTCTCAGCGTATCCGGCTCATAAGTCTTACCGCCCCCGCAGCCGAAGAGCGAAAGGGCGAGCATGAAGCTCATCAGTGACAAGCCGAGGCACCGGATGTAAACGGTTTTAAGCACTGGATACAAAAATATTCTCAGGCTGCCAACTTCTTAAACACCGCTAAAGGAAAGAAAAACCAGCGCCCGACCTCTTTGAAGCGCCGGCGGCGGCATGCTCAATTCTAGTCTTGTTGACAGGTTTTTACTTCTTTAGATATACTTTGCACTTGATGCCTCCCAGGAGGTCTTTTTGGTCTGTCGAGTTTTCTTTCCATCCGGCAGCAAGTTTGCCGCGAGAGACTTAAAATTATGTACAGATTGGAAACAGTTGGTTGAGCAAGAGGAGCGAGAAAGCATTGCTTTGTCCTCCCCGGAGTTGAGGAGTTAGAACCTTGGCTAAGAAAGACGACCGGATCATCATCACGCTCGCTTGCGGCACTTGCAAACGCCGCAATTACACGACGATGAAAAACAAAAAGAACGATCCGGATAGACTGAGCATAAGCAAGTACTGCAAGTGGTGCCGGCAGCACCTCGAGCACAAAGAAACCAAGCGCTAATCGTTGAGACAGTACGCCAACCCGAAAGGGCAGGGCGTATCATGCGCCCTTAGTTTAACGGTAAAACGAGGGTCTCCAAAACCTTTGTTGAGGGTTCGATTCCTTCAGGGCGCGAATTATCAAAAAGGGCGAGAAGTAAGCGATTTTCCCGAGAATTCGCCGCCAAGAACGCCAGGTACAAAATGCTCGGGCAGCCGGGCCGATAGAGAGAATGGCTACGAAGAAAAAAGAAAGGGACGGTAGCTCGCCTCAAGAGCTGACGACTGGCGATGTGAATGCTGCCGGATCGGAGAAGTCCGCTTCCGCAAAAGCCAAAGAAGCTTCGAAAATAAAGGAAAGCGCCAAGCCGTCTCACGTGAAGGAAATGGCGAAAGAAAAAGACAAATCCGACAAAGCAAAGGAAGCTCAGGCTAAGGCTAAGAAGAAAGACGACGATGAAGTCGAGCTTGGCGATTCGCTCAAGGACTTGCGCCAATTTCTCAAAGAAGTAGTCATAGAGTTCGGCAAGATCAGCTGGCCGCCCAGGCAGCAGGTGATCAAAGAGACCTGGAGCGTGCTTTTCCTGGTGACTGTGATCACGCTTATGGTATTGGGTTTTGATTGGTTTCTCGGCCATGCCGTATTTGTCCCGCTCGAGCATTGGGCAAGATTGCATGGTGCGGGCATTGGGCGATGACAACTCAGAAAAGGAAGCGAGGTTGGTTTTAAGTTATGCCTTTCATAAAGAGTGATGGACAGCGGCGCTGGTATGCAGTGCAAACTGCATCGGGGCACGAGAACAAAGTGAAGGAGCATATCGAAAAGCGCATTCTGACGATGAATGCGCAAGATCGCATCTTCGGCGTCATCGTTCCGGAGAAGATGGTGACCAAAGTCAAGGACGGCAAGCGCGTCGAGAAGAAAGAACGCGAATATCCCGGCTACGTCTTCGTGGAGATGATCCTGGACGATGACTCCTGGCGCGTGGTGAGAGAGGCGCCCGGCGTAACCAAATACGTGGGCGCAGGCAAGAAGCCGATTCCCGTGCAGGATTCGGAGATAAGGAAGATTTTGAGACGGCAGATGGCCGTCGTCGGTGTCAAAGGCAAGAAGCCGGCCGTCATCGATGTCAAGGTAGGCGATTACGTTCGTATTACGGGCGGGCCGTTCGCCGACTTTACAGGTGAAGTAACAGAAGTCAACCTGGAGCGCGAAAGAATAAAGGCTTCAGTTATCATTTTCGGACGCGCAACACCTGTAGAACTTGAGTTCAACCAGGTTATAAAAGTGTAAATGTGGTGGATTGAACGCTAGATCTGCCATAAGATCAGTAATTCGCGCGACATAACATAGGATCTCACTGCCGTGAAAAAGGTTGTTGGCAAAATCAAACTGCAGATTCAAGCCGGAAAAGCCAATCCGGCACCGCCCATCGGACCCGCTCTGGGTCAGCATGGCGTCAACATCATGCAATTCTGCAAGGAATACAACGCAAAGACTCAGGACAAGGCAGGAACCATCGTGCCTGTCGAAATCACCGTTTTCGAAGATCGTTCTTTCGACTTCGTGCTCAAGACTCCGCCCGCTTCAGAGCTGCTGAAGAAAGCGGCCAATGTCGAGAAGGGCTCTGCGACGCCTAACAAGGCGAAGGTGGGCTCGGTAAGCCGCGAAAAGATCACAGAAATTGCCAAGATCAAAATGCCCGACCTCAATGCCACAAGCCTTGAAGCTGCCGAAGCGATGATCAGAGGCACCGCCAGAAATATGGGCATCACCGTACAAGACTGAGACACAAAAACACCAGGAAAGACTAAGGAAATAGGGCCATGCCAAAGCTAAGCAAGCGCCAACAAAAGCTCGCAGAACTAAAGGAAAAGTATCGCCAGCCGATTACTGCCGAAGAGGCTTTCAAAGTCCTCAAGGATGAGCTTTCCGTCAAATTCGACCCCACCGTCGAAGTGCATTTTCGCCTGGGCATCAACCCCAAGCTCTCCGATCAGCAAATTCGCTCCACGGTAAACCTGCCCGGCGGCACGGGCAAGACAGTGCGTGTTGCTGTCGTGGCCAAGGGCGAGAAGATTGCTGAAGCGCAAGAAGCCGGTGCCGATGTCGTCGGCGCGGAAGACCTGGTGGCCAGAATCGGCGAAGGTTTTCTGGAGTTCGACAAGCTGGTGGCGACGCCGGATGCTATGGCCATGCTTTCCAAGATGGGCAAGCTGCTCGGTCCCAAAGGCTTGATGCCCAACCCTAAAGACGGCACCGTGACTTTCGACGTCGGCAAGACCATCAAAGAGTTGAAAGCAGGAAAGGTCTCCTTCCGGGCGGAAAAGGACGGCGGTCTTGTGCAAATGGCCATCGGCAAGCTTTCCTTTGATGAAAGCCGCCTGCTCAAGAACCTGGCTGCAGTCGTCGAAACCATACAGAAGGTGAAACCGGCCTCAGTCAAAGGCACCTACATAAAATCCGTCTACCTGAGCTCCACCATGGGCCCGAGCCTGAAACTCGACCCCAACAGCCTGCAAGGACTGGCCAAGTACCTGGCTGCCTGAGGCACCGTAACCATTCAGGAGCACGCCTTAAGGCGTGCTCTTTTTTGGCCGAGCTTCATGCTCGTTGAGCCAACAACGGCGGCACTCGCGCTCCATGGCCCAGCGCCTTAGAAGCAAAAGCCAAATCACTCAGGGAATGGGAATGGAGGTATTGGGAACCACGTAAGTGAAAGGAAATGCTTGCGTGGATCGGAAGACAATGGGCTGTCCGCCGCTATAGGCGTATTTGACGATGAACGGTCTCACCTCGACGGTGACGCTGACAAACACCGTGCCTGCGACGGGGCCGCCGGTTGCTCCCAACTGCTGTATGGTTGCCTGCAAAAGTCCCTCAGCAGGCTCGGTGCGTACTTCTTCCAGTTTGAAGTTAGTGAGCATGCCTGCCGCCTGGGAATTGGCCCTTGTGACGACGGCCTGAGCTCGCTTGTACACGTCGGAGGTCTTGCCGACAATCGATTTGCCCTGGGCCAGATCGCCCAGATCGCCGCCGGCTGC
>DATNRC010000177.1:0-22439 GCA_036703705.1 Candidatus Obscuribacterales bacterium | reverse complement strand
AGCCACAACGTAGATCCTCTTCTTTCCAAGAGTGCGCAAGTGCTAAGCCTCCCCACTACCATGGCTTACAACCTCGGACCTGATGTTTCCGGCACCATTCATCTGCCGCAAACATCTCTTGCTAATTTCCCTCCGAGCGGTCTCATTGGTCTAGCCGATCCGTTGTCGGACAAATCGGTCGATCAATTGATAAGCAATGCCACAACAGTGAGCCCGACGGCTTTGCAGCAGGTCCTGCCCTTCACCATGAGCACCCTTGGACCGCAGCTTCCCGGCGGGGGCGGCGTGGCGGGCAATGCTAACGTGGTTTTGGCCACACCAGGCATAGGCGGGATACTGCCCGGAGTGCCGGGTGCTGGCGGAGCTTTCGGGCCGGCTGGCGTTCTCGGTGGAACGACAGGACTTCTTGGTGGCACCACGAGCCTGCTTGGTGGAACTTTAGGCGGTCTGGGCGGCACCATAGGTGGTCTCGGCGGCGGAGTGGGAGGACTGCTGGGTGGTCTCGGCGGCGGCGGCCTCATTGGTGGCGGCGGCGGACTTCTCGGCGGCGGCGGCGGCCTCATTGGTGGCGGCGGCGGCGGCCTTCTCGGCGGAGGCGGCGGGGGGCTGTTTCCATAATATTCTTTAGACGAATCTCCAAAATGCAGTCAGCGGACGCAACAGCCAAAATAACGCGGGGCGGATCTCACACTCGGATTTTCATCATATTTCTTGCCGTAAGCTTCGTCACAAGCTTGCTCTTATATGCTTCGCACGTCTTCGAGAGGCAGGAGCTGCAGAGCATTAACATGCGCTTCGAGGCGAGGCGCTGGTTGAGGTGGAATAAGGAGAGCCTGGCACGTCTTCCCAATCTTTGGAGCTATCACGAGGCACACGAGATTCCACGGCGCTTATGGGCCTGGGACTACACCCTGAGCTGGCTTGTCGAGCCCAATCATCCGCCCGTAGTGAGCAAGATTGTCCTTTTCAATCGCGGTCCGGAAGATGAGCCGCCTAAAGAAGCGGCCCAGTCGTTTCCCTTTCTGGCTCCCCTTTTGAGCAACGTCATGCCGCGCTCTTATGTTGCCGACATGGTGCGCTACGTGGCGAAAGCGGGTGCGCGAGCCATTTTATTGGATATCGAGTTTACCCAATATACAAACGATGACAGATTACTGGCATCGGCTATCAAGGATGCCGCCGACGGCAAACTTTCTCACGGCCGACCAGTGATAGTAATGTTTGCGCAAAATCCGGTCAGAAGGAGCTTTCAGAACGTTCTGCAACTCGATGGATCGCCTCCTGAGAGCGGTGTCGTAGATGAGCTGCGTAAACTGGATCCCAATATCGATCTGTCCAGGTTTTCGGCGCCTACGGAAGTGGTCCTCGATGAAGATCAGGTGGTGCGAAGGATCTCCCTGCGCATGCAGGGTCAGGGTGACAGCGTGCTCGAGTCTATGGTCATAAAGGTTCTCCGACAGATGGGTGTGGCGCTGCCAGAAGACATTCCTCCCGTCATGTATGTAGACTATGCGGCGCCACCAAATTCGGTGCTCTATCCGGTGCGGCCCCTGACTTATCTTCTTGATCCCGATCGCAAACAAATGATGTCCCAATCGCAGCCCGGCAACAAAGACGTCACGCTCAAGGATGCCATCGTTTTCATTGGTGACGGGCTGACCGACGTTTACAGCACTCCAGTAACAAATCATGGTCTCGATCGCATGAGCGGCAGCGAGATACTCGCCCATGCCATTGACACCATACGCCGGCACAGCTGGCCCGAGCGCCTGAGCGGCCCTTCCGCCATACTGTATCTTTTTGCTACGTGCCTGGCCGGCGCTTGCGTCCTCTTACTGCTTAGAAAATACGAAAAACCCGCAGGCGGTCCCGAAATCAAGCTCAAATCCGTCCTCAAAGGCTGCGCATGGCTTGTCGCTCTGCTTGCTCTATCGCTTGCCGCAGGCTGCCTGCTGTTCGCCCACTTTCAGCTCATAGTTCCGCTTTTCATACCGCTTGTCTCGCTGATTGCCGGTTTTGTCACCGCCGTCTTTTGGGAAAAAGAACGCGAGCGCGTGGAGCACTTCAAAATCGAGCTCGCTGAAGCTGCGCAGCGTCTTAACCTGGAGCGGGAAAAGCATCAGATGGAGTTGGAGCTGAACGCCGCCGAGGCAAAGGCCAGAGAGGCGATTCTCGATAAGCAGAGGCGGCGTGAGTTCGCAAGGCGTATCAATCACGACTTGCGTGCACCAGTTTCGGTGCTCACCTGGACCATCGCCAGTCTGAAAAGAAAACTGGCAGATCAACCTGAAGTACAGGCAAAAATAGAACGGCTCTCCCATTCGGCAGACAAGCTGACCGGGCTTGTCGACGGACTCGTCAAAGCCTATGACGAAAGTGTTATGGAGCCCAAACCGGAAGATATGAAGGGTCCTTGCGACTTGAAGAAAGCAATACAGCATTCCGTAGCCGTCCAGCAGGGTGTCGCCGAAAAGAAGGGCTCCAGCGTAGACATGATTTTGCCTGAAGAGACCCTTATGATTGCCGGCTCGCAAACGGAAGTGTCAAGAATCATTGACAATCTCATTCGCAATGCCATTTTGCACAACCCCGAAGGGACGAAAGTAGTGGTAGATCTGGCAAGAGAAAACTCACATTGCATTGTCAAGGTAGAAGACAATGGTCGAGGTATTGCCCCCGAGCACATAGAATTGATATTCGACGCCGGATACAGGGCCCGCAACAGCGACCACGACGGTGAAGGGCTGGGGCTCAACATCGTCAAGACGTTGACCGAATCAAGCGGAGGGACGATTGCTCTCAAGAGCGAATTGGGAAAAGGCACTTGTTTTACGCTAACATGGCCTCTGCTCAGTGAAAGTAAAGAAAACGGCGGCAACGGAATGCAAACGGACAGAGAGAGGGAAGCCAACGCGCCCACGGAGAAGACCATCCCGGTATGAACCGAATTTTGCTCATAGAAGATGATCGTCAATTTGCCGAGATCCTTCAGGAGTCCCTGGAAGAGGAGGATGATATCAAGGTTGTGGAGGTGATAGGCGACGAGCACTCCGCCGCCGCAAGGATACGCAACGGACTTCTCGGAAATGTCGATTGTGTGGTGCTCGACCTGCAATTGCCACCATTTCCCAATGAGACCAGAGTCGATCCCAGAGCCGGGCTGAGACTGCTGGAGATGATGAGGCAGGAGGAGCGTTACTACGGCAACATAATCGTGCTTACCAGCTCTCGCTCGGTCGCTGACGGACAGCGCGCGCTGGCGGCAGGATGTGACGCTTATTTGTGCAAATGTACTCCGGTTGAGGAAATTCCTTCCATGCTCTTCGAGCTGCGCCTTGCTGTGCGCGGTAATGCCATCGTGGTGTCAAAAGAAATGCGTCATGTTTTCATGCGCGAGGACATATCCGCCAAAGAAGCACGCATGCTTGATTTGCTCAGCCAGGGCAAAGGATGGTCCGAGATTGCCAGAGAGCTCGGCTATAAGACGGCAAAGGCGGCAGCAAATGTAGGTGATCGCATCTTCGATAAAATTCTCACGCCCGACGAAAAACGGCGCCAGGAAGAAAGCGGCATTAAAAAGAGAATCATGGCCGTCGAGGTGTGGCGTGCTCGCCAGGCAAAAACTCACGTAAGCGACCGTCGCGAACGCTAGATCTGATTTTGCATCTTCATGGCGATTAAGCCTGCGGCGATGACGAGAATGAGAATGAGGCCGAGAATAATGAAAGTGATCGGCTTCTCGTAAAACGGCTTTGGCTTTTGCACGGATGGCACATTAGAGGACGGTTTTGCCAGCGGCGACTTCGTGCCGGTCAATCTTTGGGCTTCGGGTGTAACGCTTTTGATGGAGCTCACCGAGTCGCGCGATACTTTCAACGAGTCGGTGCTCGTTTGCTGCGAAGGGATATTTTGCAATGTCGAGCGCGGGTTCGCACCGCCTATCGCTCGTTTATTCTGCAAGATCTTGCCCACGTGACGCAGCGCATCTCTGAACTCTTCCATCGATGGATAGCGATTGTCAGGCTTTTTGGCCAATGAGCGGAAGACGACCTTTTCCAGCTCAAGCGGCAAATCGAGATCGGGGCGAATCTCGGCAAAGGGCTTTGGATCGTCTTTGCACTGCATTTCCATAGTCTCAACGATGGTTTTGCCCATGAGCGGCGGATAGCCCGTCAATGCCTCATAAATCATCGTGCCCATGGAGTAGATGTCGGATCGTGCATCAAGAGGATGTCCGAGACATTGTTCCGGGCTCATATAAATGGGGCTGCCGAAAATTTCTCCTGTTTGCGTCAGGTTTTGGGACTGGCGGCCGGCACCGGGCATGAGCTTGGCGATGCCAAAATCCACTACTTTCACTTGCTCGGTTTTGTTGTCGCCTGCAACCAGCATGATGTTGCTGGATTTGAGATCGCGATGGATGACACCGTGGCGGTGGGCGTGCGCCAGCGCGTCACAAGCCTGCACAAAAATACTGATGGCGCGGTCGACGTCAATCTGTTGCTCGTTTTTTATGACATCGGCCAGGCTTTGCCCGCGCAAAAAGTCCATTACGAGGTAAGGTCGCCCGTGAATGATGCCAAAGTCGAATGTCTTGATGATGTTTTCGTGATTGAGAAGGCTGGCTGCTTTGGCCTCTTGTTGGAAACGCTTGACGCTGTTCTGGTCGCTTACGCGATCGGAATTGAGCATCTTTATAGCAACTTCTCGGTCGACGAATTCTTGCAGCCCCTTGTAAACAACACTCATACCGCCGCGTCCTACTTCCTCCAGGATGCGGTATTTCTCAGCAATCATGGCGCCAATCAGATTGTCCTCTTGATGAATCATCAAGAGCGTGCCATCGGCGTCACAGATCACATGAGAAACTGGAAACTCCCGCTGGCACGCAGGACACTTTTTCTTGGGCACAGGATTTTGTTGAATGTTGCTTCCAGCAGACAAGTGGTTAACATCCGTGAGAGGTAAGTGGTCCCGATCTGGGGAATTACTCAGCAAATCATAGCAAACCCTCAATTCATGGGGGCATCAGAAAGCGCCGCGGCCTTGACGCATAAAAACATTAATTGTCAGGCTCATGAGGTCAGATAAGTGCGCCCAGCGAATCCTTGTCAACGATCTCGACCGCGTTGCCTGCTGCATCCTTTATATAAACCGACCGGCTCCCGTCTCTGTGTGCTTTTAATTTGCCGAACTTTTCCGCATGCTCGGAAAGAAATGCAATGTGCGGCGGATGCTGGTGAGGAACGACGAGAGCCAGCCGTATATTCTCAAAGCGCAAGAATGCCCAGCTGGCATCCTGATATTCGACCTCGCAGGCAAACGTATTGGCGTACCACGTCACCGTCTCCGCCACATTCTCGACGGCAATGGCGATGTGGTGAATGCGATCAAGATTTCTTTGCTGCTTTCCTTCAGATTGCCTCTTGTCCCTGGCGGCAGGTTCTCCGGCAGGTGTCTTATCAGGCCTTTTGGCAAGCTTTGCAGTTTTACCAGCGCCGCTCATATTCTTTCTCCTAAGACATATGGCCGGATAAAGGCCATGTTGGTGCCAATCTGTCCCCTATTTTCGCAGACGAACTGCCGTTCTTGTCCTCAATCGACACTGTTAACATCAAGCCGCATCGCGCTCCTGCTTCCATTGCCAGATTGACCGCAAAACAAGTATGCGACTCGTTTGCGGCAAGCGCAAGTACTTAGCTCTATGCGGGGAATAAAGTTTGAGTGTTCTCAAGAAAAGGAAAAGCCAATGTCAAAAGTACTTGAGGCAAGGAAATGCATCGCAGTCTTGTCGATGGCAGGCTTACTCTTCTTCCCTCCGTCTCATGGCAGTGACAATCTGGCGGCCCGGGAGCAGTGGGCACAAACTCACGAATCCGGTCAGAAATCTTTGGAGCAAGGCAATCTCGACCAGGCGGAGTCGCTTTTCAAAAGCGCGATCTCCCAGGCGAAGGGGCTCGGCTACGGAGGGCCGCTGGCTGCCTCGCTCTACCATTTGGCCAAGGTCTACCATCAGCAAGGCAAAAAACAGGACGCTGAGACGTACTACAAGCAAGCGCTCGAGATACTTGACGAGCAGCCTCGCAAGAATATCTCCGTGCTTGTGCAGCTGGTAAAGGATTACGCCAAGCTGCTCCGAGAGACCGGGCGCGAGGCCGAAGCCGTCGAGCAGGAATCGAGGATCCGCAATCCCAATTTAAAATGACCGCTTCTCGACGTTGAAACCGATGGGCTCCACGGCAGTCACGCCTGCCACTGGTATCACAGCTCGATGACGGTGCGCACATTCCAGAGGTCGGGGAAGCAGCGCTTGTGAAGAGTGCTTCGCAGATAGCCGACGCCCTCGCTTCCGCCTGTTCCTCTCTTGAAGCCGATTATGCGCTCGACGACGGTTACATGATGAGTGCGCCAGAGGGCGAGCTGCTGGTCGAGATCAACCAGCGTCTCAGCCAGCTCATACAAATCCAGATGCTCGTCCGGGCGCTCATAAATACGCTTCAGCTCACTGACTCTTTGCTCGTGAGCTTTTTTCGTTTCTTCATTTTCAACATCGGGGATTATCTCATCCACGTCAAATCCTCGCCTTCTCAAAAGACTGTAGAAGGCATCCGACAGGCTGGGCTCATCCATGCGCGCGCTGAGAGCTCGATGAGCCGCTTGTTCATGACTGAAAAATTCCAACATTCTCGGCTCCTTCAGGCCGGCAAGGAATTCAATTTCGCGGAATTGCGATGATTGAAAGCCGCTTGCTGGATTGAGGTTGCTTCTAAATCCGAGAAAATCTATGGGCGCCATCGTCTCCAGGATATGAATCTGTGCAACCAGAACTTTGAAAATCGTGACTACGCGCCGCATGAAGAAGGTCGCTCTTCTAAGATCATCACGATCGATCTGCCTCATCACTTCGTCCAGCTCGTGCAATATCAGTTTGAACCACAGCTCATATGCCTGGTGAATGATGATGAAAAGCGGTTCGTCGTGATGGGGCGGGTCGGACAGGCAGTGCTGCAACTGCTTTATCTCCTCAACCTTAAGGTATTTGTTGTAGCTGAGCGTTCCACTCTGCCCGTATTGCGCAAGGTGGCTTTTGTTTGACGCTTCGCTGTCGGTTTTGCTGCTCATACTTCCCCCGTTTTCATTTATTTGCCGGCGGTATCACCGGCGGTTGTTGAGGCGTTGACTGATTCTTTTCGGCGGCAGGCATGATTGCCGGTTGCTGCCCCTCTTTTCCGGCTGCCGATTTGTCTTCAGGCCTTGCCGGTGTGCTGTTGGGCTTTTCTTCAGTGCCCGTTTGCTTATCGACAGATTTGCCGTCGGATTGCGGAGTTTCACCGGCAGGCTTTTCATCCGCAGACGGTTTTTTCTCGTCCGTCTTTCTTGCTTTGGGTCTCTCCCTCTTCGCCTTCTGCCGTTTTTTCTTGCCCAGCGGCTGCAGCGCTTTGCCCGGCACGAGCGGCAGAATGACGTTGGTGTCCAGGTCTTTTCCCTCGGCGACATCCAGGAAAAGAGCCGGGCGGGCATTGTTGAACTGGAAAGCCAGAGTCGACGTCTCCAACTGCTTCCTTGCCTTCTTGACCAGTGCAGGGAAGTTTACCTGATATGTCTCGATGGTGATGGTCTCAGGCGTTACTCTGAAAATTTGATAGGCGCAGGGGTAAACGTTGAGGCTGGGCGATGAGACATACCAGATGTCCCTTTCTTGTTGCACTTTGCTTACGTGGAGGTGACCGTTGACGGCCAGGCGAACATATTTTGATGTTCCCAGCACTTCGCGGGCCGATGCCCCTTGATGGGTTATGTAATCGTCCCAGGGCGGGCCGCCATCATAAGGCGGCGGCGCAAGAAGAGGATGATGAGAGAAGACAATGGTGAACCGCCTTTGGTGCCTTGCCAGATCGTCCTTCAGCCACTCCAATTGCTTGTTTGAGATTTCGCCATAAGTGGCATCCCGACGGCTGGTATCCAGACCTATGATGTGCACGCCGCCCAGGGGATCGTGCGACCAATAAGGTGTTTTGGTCTCGATGCCCTTTCCTTTCCAATCGGGACCGTAGGTGCGCATTTTGTCGACCACTCCCGGACCCATCAGGTCGGCTTCGCCCAAAACGAAATTCCAGGGTGCGCTCAGGCTTTGCGCCACATCGAGAAATAATTGCCAGTTGCTGTCGTCTTTTCCCGGTCCTTCCACCTGATCGCCGCCAAAGATGACGAAATCGAGCCGCTCATTGTTGAGGCTCTTGACGACATCTTGAAGAAAAAGCTGGCTTTCTTGCAGCAATTTGTAAGTGTCCGCTCTGCCCGTAGCCAGGTGCGCATCTGTTACGTAGCCGAAAGCAAAAGGTTGAAACAATCCCACGTAAGCCTCAGATTGCCTGGGCACGCCAAGAGCGATGACGGACGTCAGTGCGAAAAGCAACCTCCGTCTGGTCATTACGCTTATCGAGCGCCACTTCTCCACGTTTTTCTCCATGCGCTGCCCTTTCGCCAATATCCACCCTTTATAGAGAATGCGCGCCGTAACGCCAAGTTTTTTGCCAAAAGTAAGCCCATAGTTAGTTACTTTTTAGGCCTCGCGACCGCCGGCGCGGCAAGTTGTATACTCTAGACTTCGCTGAGTACGCCTGCAGAGCCAAGTTTGGACGTCTGCGGAATGTGCCCCTGGCTGCCGTCGTATTGCTGGAAGCACCTTGGTCACGAAAGAGGTTGCGCATGACCACCCTGACAATTGAACAAATGGACATTAATGAAATCAAGAAGCTGTTGCCGCACAGATATCCCTTTTTGCTCGTCGATCGGGTCACACACATTGAGCCAGGCGTCAGCGCCAAGGGCTATAAAAATCTGACCGCTAACGAGCAGTTTTTCGAAGGGCATTTTCCGATAAAGCCAATCATGCCCGGCGTGCTCCAGGTAGAAGCGCTGGCGCAACTTGCCTGCATTGCCATTCTCGTGCAAGAGCAGCACAGGGACAAACTGGGCGTCTTCACAGGCATGGATGGCTTTAAGTTTCGCAGCATGGTAACGCCTGGTGACCGTCTGGATCTGGAAGTTGAATTATTGAAGATGCGCGGGCCCGTTGGCCGCGTCCGCGGAGTGGCCAAAGTGGGCGACAAAATCGCTTGCGAAGGCGAGTTTGGGTTCAGCATGCTAAACAAGGAAGATTTATTAGGAAAATGAGCGGTCATTCAACAACAATCGCCAATATCCATCCCACCGCCATCATCAGTGGCGGGGCTATCATTCACGAAAGCGCATCAATCGGCCCTTACGCCGTGATTGGTCCCCACGTTTCGATAGGCGAGGGAACGACCGTTGGTCCCCATGCCGTCATAGACGGTCATACGACCATCGGCAAAAACTGCCGCATTTTTGCCGGTGCCTCAATCGGGCTCGAGCCTCAGGACCTCGGCTACAGAGGCGCGCCTACGGGCGTCATAATTGGCGATCGCGTCACCATCCGCGAGTACTGCACAATCCATCGTGCCACCAAGGAAGCCAATACCACAATCGGTGACGATTGCTTCCTCATGAACTACACCCACATCGCTCACGACTGCCAGCTCGGGCGGGGCGTGATCATGGCTAACGGCACGACGCTTGCCGGACATGTTACCGTCGGCGATCATGCTGTTTTTGCCGGACTGGTCGTATTTCATCAATTCGTGCGCGTCGGTCGCATGGCCATGATGAGCGGCATGAGCGGCTCGAGAGTCGACGTTCCGCCTTTTATTCTTGCCGACGGCAGGCCGCTGGCCATAAGGGGCGTGAACATGGTCGGCCTGAGGCGGCAGAAGATAGCTATGCCTGTAAGGTCGGCGATAAAGGAATGCTACCGCCTTCTTTATCGCTCGGGGTTGAACTTCAGCCAGGCTCTGGAAAGGATCGAGGCGGAAATCGAACAATTCCCGGAGGTCAAGGAGATCGTGGAGTTTTACCGCACAACCAAACGCGGCGTCGCTTCCCGGGCCTTCGAGGATACGGCAGAAGAGGCCGCGCTCGAGGGCGAGTAGGCGTCGGTGACTCGAAATGCACTCGCCCTCAAAGGCATGGACAAGCTAAGCCCCCCGCTCCTTGCCGGTTGGATTGGCGGCGTGAAATGGGCGCCAGCGGTTTCAGGCTCGGGCCGTGGTTAGGTGCTAAAGTAGTCTAGTGTCGTGTCTCGAAAGTACATCACCGTTTGATGCGGCCAATTTTCGCAGATCATGTCTAAGGCCGGTGCGCCTTTGAAAATCGGACCGACTTCCGGGTCACTACATTAGGATATGCGCTGGTAGCCGTGTGACTTCTAAGGTTTCTGAATCTTCTTTGTCCGAGTCCGGAAAGATTCATTCCGGCTATTCTTCCTTGTTGCGCAACCGGCAATTCATGTGTTTGTGGATTGCTCAGGTTTTCTCTCAGTTTGCCGACAGAGCGGTATTCGTGCTCTTTGTGGCCGTCCTCACTGCGCACGACAGCATGAAGGTGGCGGGACACACCGTCGGCGCGGCGGAAATGACGAGCTGGTTGTATGTGGCCTTTACGATTCCGGCGGTGGTGTTGAGTCCAGTGGCAGGTGTATATGTAGATCGCTGGTCCAATCGAGCGGTGCTCATCATCTCCAATCTGGCCCGCGCATTCTTTGTTGCTCTTGTGGCCTTTAATTGGGTCAAAGAATATCCGAAAGTAGCATTCACAATCGCCTTTTTGATATCCATCGGTTCGCAATTCTTCGGCCCGGCCGAGACTGCCTCAATTCCGCGCCTGGTTAAAAAGGAAGAGCTCTATTCGGCGAACGCTTTGTTTTTCACAACTATGATGATTGCCCTCGGCTTCGGATTTGCGATCGGTGAGCCGATAATCGCCCACACCGGAATTGGTGGCGCACCATATGCGGTTGCGGCTGGATTTGCAATTGCGGCCATTTTGCTTATGGGGATAAGCGACAACAAGCCGGTGACGACGATAAGAGAGCCCTGGTGGGAGGAGCTCAGGCAGGGCATTGCCTACATCGTGGACAGCCCGCACGTTTTCCGTGCCATTCTCAAAATCACCGTGCTCTTCAGCACGATCATCAGCCTTAACATTATTGCTGTAGCGCTGGTGCAACAAGTGATGCATATGCAACCGTTCCAATTCGGCTATGTCATTGCCGCAGCCGGACTGGGGATGGCGCTCGGCAATTTCTGGGTGGCTCACCAGGGACAGAGCGTGCCGCAACGATTTCTGGTTTATGGCGGATTCTTAGGGCTCGGTTTTTTTATGTGCCTTCTTGGCAGTCTTGGCTTCACCCAGGATTACCTCTTCCCCATGGTCGGGCTCAAAGATGTTTATTTCAACGGCTGGTTGATGCTCGTGCCGCTCATACTTGCCGCTCTCACAGGAGCCAGTTGCGCTTGCGTTGCCGTTCCGACTCAAGCATCTTTGCAGGCGTCCGTGCCGGAGGAGCTGCGCGGCAAGGTATTTGGCGCTCAGAATACTGCCATGTCCGCCGCCTCGACCATTCCTGCCACCCTCATCGGCATGTCAGCGGACAATCTTCCCGGCGGAATATCGACCACGCTCTTTATCATCGGCCTGCCTACATGCGCCGTCGGGCTTTATCAATGCCTGAGAGCAATCAAGCATCCCGAGCTGCAGCACAAGCTCTGACCGGCGATGTCACCGGTGGTGCCACCCCCCGTCACTACAGGAGGTGGCAGCCCGACTAAGCTCGACGGAGAATGAATACGGCTTGCGGCTCCGATCGGGCCCGGAGGACCTTTCTCTTGTGGCAATACTTTGCTTCCTTGAGAGGCATACTCATGACATTTATTATCAAGTGCCCGTCTTGATACTTGGCATCGCCGCCGCCTCCAAATGTCAATTGGAAGCCGCTGTCTGAGCCGATATACGGCATCGGATTTGGTGCATATATGACTTGGAAACCAATATCGATCAAACAAACTTTTTACACTGGAAAAACAAAGCTCAAAAGCGCAAAGGGGCGCCGTTTGCGGTTTGCTACTATATTGTTCAACGACCTTAAATATGGACCTAGGGGAGAAAATAGGTACAATTGGTTAGTCCCATGACGTAAGGTCTGGGAATTTACGAATCGCTTGCTAAGAGATGGAGATTTGCATGTTTAAAAAGTTAGCCTCCTCGTTCATGCTAGCTTCGGTTCTAGTCGGCACAATGGTTGCTCCATCGTTCGCCGACGATGAAACTACTTTCCAGAAGATCGTTTTTCTTCCTGTGAGAATGGTTGGATCCGGAGTGGGCACTATAGTCGGAGTGCCTCTGGGAATGGTCAAAGATGGCAACAGAGGCGCTATCAAATCGACCCAGTGGGTCGCAGGTAAGCTCGGCAAAGAAGACGATCCGACGTCGCAATTCTTCGGAGCCATCCTCGGCGCACCATTCGGTATCGCTGGTGGTGCGGCATACGGTGTATTTGATGGTGGCTGGCACGGCATGAAAACCGGCTTCGAAAAGCCATTCAGCAAAGATGCCTTTACTTTCAAAGATGAGTAAGTGGTGGTGAGTTAAGCTCAATAGTTAAGAGGGTGGTTCCCTTGAGCCATCCTCGACGGCCAGGTGGTGAAAATGAAAAACAAAACTCTATCAATGTTAGTAGCAGGGGCGCTCACCCTCGGGATGGCTGCACCATCTTTCGCGGATGACGATCCTGTAGACAACATGGTCAAATTCATGGGCGTGACAACCGCGACCGTCATCGACGTTCCTCAAGGCATCGTCGTTGATTCGCTGTTCCGCGTACCTTATAAGTGCCAGCGCACTCTTGCTGAGCACTTTGGTGATGAAAAGGGTCTCGGTCAGAATCTTGCCGGCATCGTTCTTGGCGTGCCGGTCGGCTTCCTCTGGGGAATTCCTTACGGTGCATTGCACGGCGCTAAGCATGCCTTCTCGAAGGGATGGGAAAAGCCGTTCAGTACTGAATCGTACATCGTCACGGAAGAGAAGTAATAAGTTGCAGCAACATGCCTGAAGTGAGCCAAACGTACTGCAGGCAACACTGGAAAGGTGAATGACAATGAAATCTCTAGGTAGAATTCTCTGCTCGGCGATGCTCGCAGGAAGCGCAGTAGCTCCCGCTATGGCGCTGGACTATGAAGCAAAGCCAATCATGTGGTGCCTTCAGGCGCCCTTCAGAACCGAAGGAGCGATTGAAGGAGCCCTCGTTAGCGGACTTGTAAGTGGTCCAATCGATGATGGATATCACTGGTTCTTGGGCGGCACCAAGCACGTGGCCGGCAAATTCGGCGATGAGAAGGGTGCTGCGCAAATCGCCGCCGGCGTACCCATCGGCGGCGTGCCCGGAATGTTCCTGGGCGCTGCTCATGGCGTGTATCGTGGTTTGGGGCACGGCTGGAAAAAAGGCTGGGAAAAGCCTTGGAGCCGCTGGTCCTACATAACCATGGAAGAGAAGTAATCGGCTAGTTGATGTAATCTCGAATTGGAAAGAATGGTGAAAACAATGACAAAGAAGGTCCTTTCCTCGATGCTAGCGGCTGCTGCTCTTGCGGTCGGCATTGGGCTTCCCAGCCTTGCTTACCCGGAGCGCCCGGAGTCCGCGCGTGTCTATTATGAAATTGAATACTTTCCCATGCGCCTCATCTCGATGGCTGTGACGACGATGTGGGACGTCCCCACCGCGGCGTTCCAGGATGCCGTAAAGGGAGCGATCGGCGGCACGAAAATGGTCGCCCGCAACCTCGGCAAGGAAGATGGCCGATACGAATTGATCGCTGGCGCGCTTGTCGGCGGGCCGGTTGGCTTGCTGGCCGGCGGCGCCTACGGTGCCAGACACGGCTTCGTATATGGAATGCGTCACGGCTTCGTCGGTTACCCGAGCCCGCACTCCGGCAGCCACAGCATGATCTTCCAGGGCAAAGGCTTTGTAGTTCCTTACGACGACAACTACTAAAGTTTTTTGCTGGACCAATAGCTGAAGCCGCTCAGGCGGTGGCTTTAGCTTCGGTTAGCTCAACCTAGAGAATAAATCGTTTGGCTCTTTGAGCAAGCATTGCTTTACACAAGTAGTGCTTGCTCAATTTTTGCCATGTGTTTGGCTTTTCATAATTCTGGTACAAGATGTTTGAGCGGACTGACGCAACTTTTCACTGATAAGCAGCCAAATGGAAAGCAAGATCACCCTGCCAAAAGCCAGATCACTGGATGTCAGCACGGAATTGGAGCGCATCGTGCCACTTCTTAAATTGCTTCCCGGCGGAACCAACAGCGACAATTTGCGCCTCTTGAAAAGCGAGATTTGCCGCATTGGGACGGCTGTTTATGTCATCGATGCCAGCAGCGGCCCGGTGGCTATGATTACTCTTTCCCAACCGTATTTGAGGCGAGTCGGGCTTATCGAGCACATTGCCGTCATGCCTGACTATCGCCGTCAGCGATTGGCAAGCATTCTTTATGAGTACGTCGAGCGGCTGGCGTTCGACCTGGGCCTTTTGCGGCTCTGCATCATCGCTACAACCACGGACGGCATGAGCTTCGCCATGGCCCAGGGCTTTAGCACTCAGGCGCTTTTGCCGCCTTATTTGGGTGTAGGCAGGAACGTTGTTTGGCTGGACAAAGACATCTCTCAGCTTGTGTTCGCGTCCAGTGAGGAAGGAGCAAGCAGGGAATGAGCAAGAATGAGAGACGGCGTTTCAAGGCCAAATTATCTGGGCATCTCTTAGTTGGGGCCGTGTCACTCAGACTGGCACGGCGTTTCGCCTGATAGACTAAGTGATGGGAGAGCCTGGATGACCGCTGTGGGGTAGCGGTGCGGATTAAACCCCCTGTAATTACCCGCATAGAGTGAGCAGATTTATCAGCAATGGAGATCGTCAAAGAGAGAAGAGCCGGTCCGCGGCGCATAGGTGAGCTCTTAGTTGCCGCCAACGTCATACGGCCGGAAGTCTTGCTTGAGGCATTGCAAGTAGCCAAGAAATCGAGCACGCCGCTCGGGCGCGTATTGATGAGCATTGGCGAGCTCAGCGAGCGCGACCTGCAAATGGCGATTGAAGTGCAATCATTGCTGCGTGAAGGCGTGATCGCCACTGATTTTGGCGTCAGAGCGCTCAATGCCGCCATAAAAGGCAAAGTCTCACTGGAAGAGGCCTTTAAGAGATTGGGCTGGCAGCCGCCCCAGCGTGAGACGGTGCCTTCCACCGAATTGGGTGAGCTTTTGCTTGCCGCCGGCATCGTTACGCCGGAACGTTTTGAAGAAGCTGTGAGACAGAGCCAGGAAAATAATTTGCCGGTCGGCCGCTGCCTGGTGCTGGCGCGCGCTATTTCCTCATCGCTTTTAGCTTCAGCTCTCACTGCGCAGGTTTTATTGCGCGATGGCAAAGTGAGCAAAGAACAAGCAGTCAACGGCTTGCGCGCTTGCTTCCGCAAACAGCAGTCAATCGAAGACGCGCTCCAGGAAGTGGGCGCCTACAAATCCGTGAAGGAGACGATACGCGTAGGAGATTTGCTCACATCTGCCGGCATCGTCACGGAGGGCGACAAAATAACTGCCGTGGAGCTTGGTTTGGAAACCAATCAGATGGTTGGCCAAGTGCTTGTGCAGTCGGGCATGATATCAAATGCCACTCTGGAAGAGAGTTTGAAGTTGCAAGAACTGGTCTTGCAGGGTGATCTGGACGGGCCCCAGGCGGCGGAGATTTTGCGCACCGCTCACAACAAGGGCGTCACCATCAAGGATGTGCTGAAGGAAAAACTGGCGCGCAAGGAAGAAATCGACAGAGCAAACAGCGTCATCGATCTTCTGCAAAAGGCCAATATTCTTGGTCCGGAAGAGATGATGAAAATCCAGCAACTGACTCAGCAACTGAATGTTTCTGCCGGCGAAGTGGTGTTGTCCACTTCGATGATCAGCAAGAAAATCATCGAATCGGCAGTGCAAAGCAAAGAGCTCATTCGCGATGAAATTCTCCAGGAGGAGCAAGTGGCAAAAGTCCTGTTGATCTGCCATCGCACGGGCGTGGAGTTTCACGAAGCACTGAAGAAGGTGGCATGGGACACAACAACTGAAGACAGCGACAATTCCAAAGCGCAGCAGAAAACATCCTGGCTTCTCAAGTTGTGGTCCAAAGTCAAGACTGACTGATTGGCAAGTCAAAGCCTGATTCGCCGGGTGCAGACCGCACCTGGGTCAACGGCAGCACCGCCCGCGGTTTGATTGTTCAGATCTCAAAATGCATTTCGACATCATAATCCGCAATGGTGAAGTATACGATGGCTGTGGCTCGGAGCCGATCTCGGCCGACATAGGCATCAAAGGCGATCGCATTAAGAGCATGGGCAATCTCCGGGGCGCCACCGCGGAGCGCATCATAGACTGCACAGGACTGGCTGTTGCGCCCGGATTTATCAATGTTCTCAGTCACGCATGGGAAGCCCTTCTTCACGATGGTCGATCGCTCAGCGACATCAAGCAAGGAGTTACTCTGGAGGTTCTCGGCGAGGGATATTCTCCCGCTCCCCTTAACGATGCTATGGCGTCCGAGATGAAAGCGGAGCAGGGTGACATTGAATACGAGGTGACCTGGCGGAGCGTGGGAGAGTTTTTGCAAACTCTTGTTGCCAGCGGCATCTCTTGCAACGTTGCTACCTTTGTGGGCGCAACGACCGTGCGCGTGCACGAGCTCGGTTACGACAACAAGACGCCGTCCCAGGAAAACTTGCGTCGAATGCGTGACTTGGTGCGCACTTCGATGAGGGAAGGAGCGCTCGGGCTGTCATCGGCGCTCATCTACACTCCGGCTTGCTTTGCCACCACGGAGGAGCTTGTGGAGCTCGCTGGCGAAGCTGCAAGTGCCGGCGGAATCTATATCTCGCATATGCGCAGCGAGGGTGATTCGCTTATCGAGTCTGTGGAGGAATTGCTCGAGATTGCAAGGCGGGCGAAAACAGCTGCCGAGATTTATCATTTGAAGGCGGCCGGCAAGAGCAATTGGAAGAAGATTGATCGCGTCATCGAAAGCATCGCCGCCGCTAAGGAAGAGGGTTTGCAAATCAGCGCCGATATGTATACATATACCGCAGCGAAAACCGGACTCGATGCGGCGATGCCTCCGTGGGTGCAGGAAGGCGGGCAACAAGCCTGGATCGAACGGCTGAAAAATGCTGCTGTGCGCGCTAAGGTCAAAAGCGAAATGCTCTCGCCCTCTCGATCCTGGGAAAACGGTTACATGCATGCAGGGCCGGAAGGAATTGTTTTGGTTGGTTTCAAATCAGAGCGGTTAAAGCCGCTCATGGGCAGAACTCTTGCGCAGGTGGCTGCAGAAAGAGGCAGGGATCCCGCAGAAACGGCCATGGATCTTGTCGTTGAAGACAAAAGTCGTGTCGAGGTGATTTATCACTGGATGTGCGAAGAGAATGTGCGCAAGCAGATCCGGCTTCCCTACATGAGCTTTGGTTCGGACGCGCCATCGATGGCGCCGGAGGGAGCTTTTCTGCGTTCAAGCGCGCATCCGCGAGCTTATGGTAATTTCGCACGGCTGCTGGCAAAGTACGTGCGCGAGGAGAAAATACTTTCTCTCAGCGAAGCAATTCGCAAACTCACCTCTTTGCCGGCAAGCAATTTGTCGCTTGTGAATAGGGGACGTTTAGCTCCGGATTATTACGCTGATGTTGTCGTTTTCGATCCAAAGAATGTAAGAGACACAGCTACTTTTGAGCTTCCTCACCGGCTCGCAGAGGGAGTTCACCACGTGCTGGTCAATGGTGTCCTTGTCATCGCGTCGGGCGAGCACACCGGTGCCACACCTGGACGAGCTGTGTACGGCAGGGGAGCAAGGAAGTAGCTGATTAGGGCAAGGAGGGCTAAGTGACCGAGCGTATACAATGTTGAGTGAAACCGCCGGGCCATGCCGGGGAGCAAAGCCAGGTATTCAAGCGCGAGCAACTCCAGTGTCATTTACGGTTTTGTGGGTGAGTTAGAGTTAGTGAATGCAAACTGATTGGGAAGGTTGCCGACGGGAGATGTGAGAGGTGAATTGTGGTTGACGAGCTAAACCCCAAAGATGAAGATACAAGCAGAACCCTCGGCTGGAAGATGTTGCTGAAAACAGCGGTCCTGCACAAGAGGAAACCGGACGCTGAGCGTCTGTATCTGAGAACACTCGAGCTTGTGAAAAGGCGCCTGGGCGACAGGCATAAGGCTACCGCATGTGTTCTCATGGAGGTGGCGGAGTTTTACTGTTTGCAGGGCAACCATGCCCAGGCTTGCTCGTATTTCATGGAGGCCAAAAGCATCATTTCGCCTCAGATTGAAACCGATGATGAATGGAAAACCCTTTTAGCTGAACTTGAGGGTCCCTAAATTCCGCCGCTTAGATTCCCTGAAGGGCAGATGGTTAGCACGCCAGATCCTTCAATCGTTGGACCGTCAGATCCTCGGAATGTCAGAACGTCAGAACGTCAGATCGTTAGACCATTGGATCGTCCCATCTCCGGAAACGTGAGTTTGTTAGACCATTAGATCGTCTCATTGCGGAAATGTCAGCGAGAACGTATAACCATATGCAGGTGATCGTTTTCCGCCGCCATAGCTCACTCGGCACGCAGACGAGCAGCTAAAAGGGGCTGCGCATGAGCCCCCTTCAGATTGCCAGCGCGCGATCGATTTACGCCATATTTTCTATGATGGCATCCGCGAATTCGCTGGTCTTCAATTTCTTGGCGCCTGTCATCAGTCGCTCGAGATCATATGTGACCTTCTTCTGCTGAATAGTTTTAGCGAAGCCGTCAGTGATGAGTTTCGCCGCTTCTCTCCAGCCTATGTAATCGAGCATCATCACTCCTGAAAGAATTACGGAGCCTGGATTGATGACGTCCTTGTTGGCGTATTTGGGAGCCGTTCCGTGAGTGGCTTCGAAGATGGCGCAATTGTCTCCGATGTTTGCTCCGGGAGCGATTCCCAGACCACCTACCTGGGCCGCGCAGGCATCAGACAGATAGTCACCGTTCAAATTAGTGGTGGCGAGGACAGAATACTCGTCTGGGCGAGTGAGCACTTGCTGGAACATGGAATCAGCGATCCGGTCGTTGATGAGGATCTTGCCTTCGGGAAGCTTGCCTTCGCAGTCGGCCCACAGTTTTTCTTCGCTGATTGTCTTCTCGCTGAATTCTTCCTGAGCAATTTGATAGCCCCAGTCTCTGAAGGCGCCTTCCGTGAATTTCTGGATGTTTCCTTTGTGCACCAGCGTCACTGTTTTGCGTCCGTTGAGGAGCGCGTATTCAATGGCGCGGCGGACGAGGCGTTGCGAGCCGAATTGAGAAATGGGTTTGATGCCGACACCTGAATCAGGCCGCACTTTCTTGCCGAAGCTTTCGCAAAGCTCGATGAACTTCTTAGCCTCGGTCGAACCTGCCGGAAATTCGATGCCGGCATAAACATCTTCCGTGTTTTCGCGGAAGATGACGACATCGAGCTTGTGAGGTGCCACTACAGGTGAAGGCACACCCTGAAAATAGCGGACCGGGCGAACGCAGCAATAGAGATCGAAAATCTGCCTCAAAGCGACGTTCAAACTGCGAATTCCACCGCCGACAGGCGTGGTAAGAGGGCCCTTGATGGCGACGCCGAATTCTTTCAGCGCTTCAATAGTCTCTTGCGGCAGCCAGTCGTTGAATTGGCTTTTTGCCTTTTCGCCGGCGAAAACTTCAAACCAGGCGATGGATCGGCTCTCGCCATAAGCTCTCTTGACGGCGGCATCAAAAACTCTTTGGGAGGCTCGCCAGATGTCCGGACCTGTGCCATCTCCCTCAATAAACGGAATAATCGGTTTCGTCGGTGTGACGGGTCGACCGTCGGCAAACTGAATCTTCTCACCCTGCGGCACTTTTATACCGTTGTAAGTCTTATCAATCACTTGTCCCATGCTCTCACCTTGCTCTTACCATCCGCCCGTGCCGGCAAAGCCGGGTACTGGTCTGGGTGGATGCCCTTGACACTATCTCTATGTAGCGACCTAGCATATCAGGCTTAAAGCGAGACAAAAGCAAACATCAGCAAATCATCAGCTTTAGACAATTGATGAAAATCCGGTAATCTTGCCAAAACCCCCACCGTTGCCGCTAAAGTTTGTAAGCGTTAAAACAAGGACCGGAGGTGACTTTGTGAACCTGACTCTTTCCCTCAGCCGAGCCATTGCCGTCTTTCCTGAGCGCGAAGCTGTTGTTGACGGACAGTTTGCGGCTACCTACCAGCAGCTGGGCGAACGGGTGTCGGCACTCTGTCATGCACTTCTTGGGATGAATGTCGTTACGGGAGAGGTAGTTGGCATCATTGCTCCCAACGGGCATGAGTTTTTGGAAGCCTACTATGCGTGCGCCGTGCTTGGTCTGGTGCTCAATCCCATCAACTTCCGCCTCTCGGCTAGAGAAATAGGCGGCATCCTGGAGGACAGCGACGCTCGCATTTTGGTTGCGCATACTGATTTCACCAATCTGGTCGTCGATTCGATCGCTCAACCCTTCGCTCTGAAGCTGAAGGAAATTGTCTGGTTTGGCTCCGGTCAACGGACGCAATTAGAGGCTTGCGCTCACGACTATGAAAATCTGATCGCCGGAAACGCAGGAAAACAATTGCCGGAATGTGCAGTCGAAGGCTCCGATCTCGCTCATCTGTACTATACAAGCGGCACGACGGGCAAATCGAAAGGAGTGATGCTCACGCAGGAAAATGTGACTTTTCACGCCCTTGCATCAGTTGCAGAGCTGTCACTCACTGACAGCGACACCTGGGCGCATATCGGCCCCATGTTCCATTTGCTCGATGCCTGGGCTGTTTTCGCCTGTACCTGGGCCGGTGCCAGACATACTTTTGCTCCTTATTTCAAAGCCGACGAAGTTCTCTTACTGATTGAACAGCAGAAGGTGACAATTACCGCGCTTGTTCCAACCATGCTCAATGCGATGCTCAATGAGCCCGACATCGAAAAGCGCGATCTGACGAGCTTGAGATTGCTGCTCACGGCCGGCTCACCTATCGCGCCTGAAGTAGTGAAGAAAGCAGTCAACATTTTCGGCTGCGATTACTGGCAATTCTATGGTATGACGGAGACCAGTCCCTTCCTCACAATCAGCAAACCGAAAGCTCACATGGCGAATTGGTCGACTGATCGCTTGCTCAATGTGGTGAGCCGGACGGGACGGACATTTATTGGCGTGGAGCTGAAGATCGTGCGTCCTGACGGAAGCGAGGTCGAGCACAACGATCGCGACGTCGGCGAGATCATCGTCAGAGGACCTTCTGTGACCCAGGGCTATTGGCGACAACCGGCCGCTACCGCCAACGCCATCGAGAATGGATGGCTGCATACAGGCGATCTGGCCGTCATCGATGAAGAGGGCTACGTCAATATAGTCGATCGCAAAAAGGATATGATCATCACCGGCGGTGAAAACGTTTATTCGACGGAAGTGGAATACGTGCTGTACGAACATCCCTCCATTGTGGAGTGCGCTGTTTTCGGCATTCCCGACGATCAATGGGGCGAGACGGTGAAAGCGGTGGTCGTGCCCAAGCCGGGCGTGAAGATCAGCGAAGGAGAGCTGATTGCCTTTGTCAAAGAGCGTCTTGCCTCTTACAAGGCGCCGCGCAGCATCGAATTTGCAGAAGAGCTGCCCAAGACGGGAAGCGGAAAGATATACAAGAAAGGCTTACGCGAAAAATACTGGCAGAGTCTCGAGCGGCAGGTGCATTAGCGCGCTCGCCATCTCGCGGTTTGCCTTTTGCGCTTGCAGGTCTTATTATCCGAAATGACGTTGCCAGTTTAGCTCAGCACGCCTTACGCATCTATTTTGCTGACTGCACTCTGTCCGCCATGATCGCTTTCTTGGCAATCAGCTCATCCAGCTCCTTTGTGCCGAATCCGAATTGAGCGAGCACATCCGCAGTGTCTTTGAGGGAATTGACTGCCGGAGTATGCGCGCCGTCGGCTGTATCTCTTGCATAGACCGGAGTGGCAATTTGAGGAACTTTGCCCAGCACCGGATGTAGTGTATGGCGAACGAGCTGTCGCTCTCTTGTGGGCAGATGGTCGATCGCCTCTTTCAAGCTGTTCACAGGTGATACGCAACAATCACTGCCATCGAAGATTTGCATCCATTCGTCGAATGTCTTATTTAGGAAAATCTTGGCAATCTCATGGCGAAGCTCGTCGTCTCCCGCCTTTGTACGCAAGGGCGCGAAATGCGGTCGCCCGATCAGTTGGCAGAACTTCTCCCAAAATGGCTTCTCCAATGCCGCTACCGCTATATATCGCCCGTCTTTGCTCTCATACACAGTGTAATTCGGCAGTTCGGCAGGATAGTTGAATCCTCCTTCGACGGGGTCGAGTCCTGTGTAAAGCAGACCGGTGGCAAGAATGTTAAGGGTGGAAAGCGCGCTTTCGAACATGCTTATGTCCAGCTCTTTTCCCTGTCCGGTGCTTTGGCGCTCGTAA
>DATNRC010000176.1:0-2598 GCA_036703705.1 Candidatus Obscuribacterales bacterium | reverse complement strand
ACTCTTGTGCCACCTGGTCGATCAGCTGTTTGATTCCTTTTACGCTCTGATCGTCCGGATCGATGCCGATTACTTTGTCGAGGCAGCGATAAGCAGCTTCGAAATCGGAATCGAGCGCCTCCGCACGTGCCATGTGCAGCCAGGCGTTCACATAGTAGGGATTTATCTCCAATGCCTTCTTGAGAATCTCCTTTGCCTTCCGTATTTCACCGAGCTGAATGCAGAGAGAGCCCAGATTGCCGTATGGCCACTCGAAATCGGGATATTGTTCAATGAGCGCCTCGAACGTTTCCCGCGCCGCTACTTGCTCTCCGTGAAACAACTGGTTGAAGCCGCGGATATTCGTTTGCTCGGCGACCAGAGGCACCGGAAAGCGCGGGATTTTCGTGCGCAAAAACCGTTGGGCGTGTTTGCCGGACTCGCCGTCAGGATCTGCTTCCATCGCCAATTGCAACGCGTCTCGTGCCTGCTCTGTCCAGCCGACTTCTTTGTACTTCAATCCCAATTCGTAATAGTCTTTAGCCGAGAGCCCTTCCGGCACATCGCGCGGAGGCGGTTGTGATGTTTTCAACTCTTCCAGCGACTTGACGAGTCCTTCCAGATACTTGGTCGTTTCTTCCTCCGAGATGCCGAGAGCGAGAAGCTGCGACCGCATCTCCTGGAGAGCCGCAGCTTGTTCCGTGGTCATCGGCTTGTCTTTGGGTGCTTCCGGATGATCATCATCCTCGCAATCCATTTCTTTTGTCGTCTGTCTCAACAACTTCAAAAGACTGAGTCCGAATTGCATGCCGGCGCGCATGCCCAGCTCATAACCGTCTCCGCTCTTGCCGTCGCTCGAGGCGCCCGAATTGCCGATGTTAGCCTCGATGGACTTCGACATCGCCTCAGCTGCCTGACGTTGGCATCCCATTAGAGTGTACAGATTGGCCAGGCGCTTATAAGCTTCCGGGCTCAAGCCATCTGGCACTTCCTGGGGGGGCACCGGCATTTCATGTCTCCAGCGAGCTTAAGATTTCATCGGCTTGCGGCCCTGCCGCACCTCTTTGCTATGGACATCATCTACCCAGTTTGGCGACCTCCTTCTCGCTCTTCAAGAACGTTTTTTCGGCATCATTTTTCATGCCGGCAGTTAAGCAACCATTACATCAACATGCCCGTGAGGCTAACCGACAAGCGCATTTGCGCCACCACGGGCGATGCCTGATGAGGACGATTCCTCGCAACAAATGCGCAAAAAACGAGCGTCAGGAGGCCTGCCGTCTCACACGTGTGCTCATTGGCACAAGAGGTTTCGCCTTAGAATATCGTCATTTCAAAGGCGTAGGCGAGGGCAGCGTTGTATTCGATTTCACTGAATCCTTCGCAGCGCTTCGTCAATTCGTCCACGAATACGCGGTCCCGATCGGGAAGCTCGAAAATTGCGCCGGGCGGGTTTTCAGTCGTCCACTGGAAGACAAGCTTGCACGCCGTGTCGAAAAGCGTCTCCACGCGCGTATAGACAGCAACATACTGTGAATCCGAATAGCCGGGAACTTTCTCCTTCAAGACGGGCAGCATGTTCTTTTCGCTGCGTCGTCTTTCGGAAAGCAGTTGCACAGCTTCGTCGATTAGCTGTTTTTCGTCGGCCCCTGTCTGCTTCATTAGCAATCCTTGTCACCCTAGACAGAACTGTAAGCGCTTGGCTGCATACTCACCATTTCATTTTCCCCGCCCGAGCTCTGTTGTATCCCCTGGCAAGCTAGAATCTATGAGGATCGTCTAACTTCAATTGGCAAAGCCATCATTATCCTTTTGAAAGGAAGTTTTGATTGCATACCGTAGTCCGCAGCTCTTAACGAGGGAGATTCTTTCCAGCGGTGCGGTTGGAAGCAATGGGCGGAAGATCCGCTTTAGGGAGCACGGAATGAACCGCTTTCAGATCTCGCCAGTACACACACTCAAGACGGAGTTTGCCGTCTGTCCCAATCTGCCGCAAAAGGATCTGTAGAGAAACACTGCCTTCTCGGGGAAGACTACCGAAGTCGGCAGATGGACCGCGTCAGCACCGGCCGCAACGCAACAAGTTGAACCTCGCCTGATGGCGGCAGGCAATCGTGTCCGTAAAGCTTGAAAAATAGCCATGTCACACGCCTGCCGCCCGGTGACGCCATTTTCCGCTGACACTACATTTGGTGCAAGAAATACCATTTTATATAGTAATTAAAATTCGAAATTCGAACCTCGAAGTTTGAATCCCCCGACACCCCTGAAGGAAGGGGATGTGGGCGAAAACAGCGTTTCGCCCACATCTTCAATCGGCCTCAGGCGGCGAGCGTTTGCTCAAGCCGCCGTCGGGCTTACTTCCGCCTGCTCAGGTAGGTCATCCCGAAGACGAAGAGCAGGAAGATGGCGAGAATCAGAACCGATTCCATGTAATTGCTCCTTGCATACTGCGGACGCGCGATTGCTCCGTCATAAGTAGCCGCAGTAATGCAGGCGAGCGCATACGTCTTCGCTGCGCCCGCCTGCTCATCACACAGCCCGGCAGCAGTCAACCTTTCAGTTGACCTGCCAGCGGATGCCGTAGGTGATGGTCACCTTCTCGCCGGCCGGCACCTG
>DATNRC010000175.1:0-6884 GCA_036703705.1 Candidatus Obscuribacterales bacterium | reverse complement strand
CTGGAAGGCAAAGGCGTATGTAATGAGCCAGAGGTCGAGCGAGGAGAATTGCTCGGGATGAGCAAATCCAGCCTGCACAACGAGCGCGAGATTGTCGGCGATGAGCACTTTCTTGGCCAGACCCATCAATATAAGTTGCATGCCTTCGTCGAGATATTCCCACTTGAATTTGGCGGGAATGCTCAACTGAGGAATGAAATCTTGATAGCGCTTGATTGGTCCGGCAATCTGGGTTGGGAAAAAGGAAGCGAACAGCGAGAAATCAAAGAAGTTCTTGACGAGCGGTTTGCCTCGATAAACTTCCACCGCGTAGTGAATGAATTCGAAAACGAAGAACGAAATTCCCAGCGGCAGAATGATGTGCAGGTGCGGCTCACGCCAGTCGATCCCGAAAAGACCGAGCCCGCCTTTGACGGCATCCATTGTGAAATACGCATATTTGAAAATGCCGAGGGTGATGAGGTTGAATGCCACCACCAGCCCGAGCATCAGCTTCTTGCGCACGGTCGCTTTGGCAATGAACGGAATGAGGAAGAAATTGCCGACCGTGAGTCCGAAAATCAACAAGCCGTAGATTGGGCGCCACGACATGTAGAAGACATAGCTTGCCACCAGCAGCAGTGGCACTCTCAATCTGTGCGGCACCAGCCAGAACAGCAAGAAGACTGTGGGAAGAAAAACCAGATATTGCAGGCTGTTGAATAGCAACGCGATTTCTCCTTAGTTGCCAGAACCCTCTTTCGACGCCATCAATCAACGATGGGCAATGTTTTCAATGGCAGGACACATAATAAATGCTGGATTTCAAGAATGTCTACGCCAGCCCGATTTCCTTAACCTAAAAAAGTCTATAGAAACGAAGACGCCCAAATCCGCAAACGCTGACGGGTGCTGGATTCTGGCGTACTTGACTTCCAAGATCTTCGAAGTCTTGGAAAGATTGGTTGTAATGGGTTGCGGTTGCAATGTGGTGTCAACATTATTGAAACTAAATTCGATATCACCATCACTGGCGATACCACTTCCGGGGCGAAAGCACACAGCATTAAACATATTTTGCTCTTTTGAGAGCCTGTCATCATGCCGTTTTGACTCACGACCCATGAGTGTAGTACATGTGCGGTACGCAAATCATCACAATAAGGCGAAAAATGCTTTATGTTCGCCTTGCTATGCGACCCGGCAATGGCAGAAAGTCGCGTTCTTTCGCTTGCCTGTGCATTCTTGGAATCCACATTCCAGGGGATTCTTATTCCCTATCAGGTTGCGGAAAACATCCTCTCTCGCATATCAAAACGGGTGATTTTGATGGGGTTTTCGATATCAGCAGCGAAAAGTGTCCGCTTTTCGGTATCACGGCGCCAGATGAGATTGCGCAGTTAAACGCAAGGCGCCGCTCTCCCGGCAACACAAAGCGCCGCTCGCCGCCCTTATTCGCCTTGCCCCTTGGCAAAGCCTTCGGCGATCAGTTGATAGCCGCCGCCGTAGACCGTCTTGATGTATTTGCGCTCCGGCGTCTCCAGGCGCGTTCTCAAGTGGCGAATGTGCACGCGAATCGTGTCCACGTCATCATCCGGCGAATAACCCCACACTTCCTCCAAAAGCTTGCCCGTGGAAACGGTCTGGCCGTGGTGTTGCATCAAGCAATGAAGGATTTCGAATTCGGTGGGCGTCAGCTTGATAACCCTGTCTTTTACTTTTGCTTGCAGATTCTCGGGAATGAGAGTTATCTCACCAGCATGCAAAATTTCGGGCAGCGTCGCGGAATGCGGCACACCGCCGGAGCGCCTCAAAAGGGCCCGCACTCTCACTTGCAGTTCGGGTATCTCAAAGGGCTTGACAAGATAGTCGTCAGCGCCGGAATCAAAACCTGTCACTTTGTCTTTGGTCATTCCCAGCGCTGTGAGCATGAGGATGGGAATGGGGTGAGTCTTGGGGTTCTGCCTCAAGCGCTGGCACACCGTAAAGCCGTCGAGATCGGGCATCATGACGTCGAGCACGACCAGATCGGGGCGATTTTGCTGCGCCAGGGCAAGACCTTTTATGCCGTCGCTTGCCGTGGTCACGTGATGTCCCAGCAGCTCGAGGTTGACCTTAACGAGTTCGGCGATGGCTGGATCGTCGTCGATTACAAGTATGCTTGACAATGTTTTCTCCTGTTAGGCTGGCTATGCAGACCCTACGACCGCTAATTTTACTGGAATTTTCAAAACGCGCCCGTGCCGCAAAATCGTCAAGGTGACGGTTTGCCCTGGTTTCTTCAGCTCGATGTAGGAGAGCAAATCATCAGCCGATCTCACCGGCATATTGTCAATGGATGTCACAATGTCCGCTGCTTGAGTGTCCAGGCTCTGGAAAGTAAAGGGACCGTCACGGAAGATGCGCAATTGAGGCCCTGTCAGTCCGGCTTTGGCGGCCGGTCCTGATGGATCCAGTTTCATCACTCTCAGGCCCAGGTCCAGCGGTTGCACGACTTGAATGCCGATGTCCGGCCTGATGACGCGGTGATTGGCTATCAATTCAGGAATGATGCGTTTGGCGTTGTTGATGGGAATGGCAAAACCGATCCCCGATGATTGCCCGATTTTGCTCAATATGGCGGTGTTTATGCCGATCAGCTCGCCATTTGTGTTGAGCAGGGGGCCGCCGGAATTTCCCGGGTTGATGGCCGCGTCGGTCTGAATGATTCCTTTTATAAGGCGGCCGCTTTCTGTTTTCAGCGTGCGCCCCATGCTTGAGACAATGCCTTGCGTGAGAGTGCGATCGAGGCCGAACGGATTGCCGATCGCAAACACGCGCCTTCCCACTTCGAGCTTGGAGGAATCGCCCATGGGAATAGGCGTCAGTGGCTTGCCCGGCTGCGGCTGGATTTTGAGAACGGCGAGGTCGGTGTCCGGATCGATGCCGATTATCTGCGCAGGCACCGTCGATCCATCCCATAATGTGACGCGGACAAGATCGGCATCGCCAATCACGTGATTGTTGGTGAGAATGTAACCTTCGGAATTGATGATTACGCCTGAGCCCGTACCTTCGCGGGGCGCCAGGTTGTAGAAGACTTCTTCGAAATTGGCAAGCGATGAGATGTGGACCACGCCTTTGTTGGCGCTTTTATAAACACGCACAGTGACCTGCTCGTCCGGCGTCAAAGGTGACGGGCTCATCTTTGACGCCGGCACGACGATTTTCGCGGGCGTCGATGCCGGCTCTTTAGCATCGGCGCCTTCAACAAAAGCCGTGGTTGCGCAAAGACATGCGGCAACAACGGCTATCCGAGACCTTCTTGTGCGGAGAGAGACAATCGCCGCGATTTCAAATTTTCTGCGCTTTCGTATCAACATCTTTCTGAGCCTCGTCGCTACCTTCACCCGGAGCTTCATCGTGTTTTTGACCTATGCGTGGTTCCCTTCCCTCCATCAGTCGTTTGATGTTTGCCTTGTGTCGCATGGTAACGTAAACAAAGCCAAGAAAAGCATATACAACGTAAGCTGTCGGGCTGTTCAGGACAAAGAAATAGAGAGGTGAAACTGCCACCGCCAGGATGGAGGCCAGAGAGACAATGCGGCCGGCTCCCAGGACCACGAGCCAGGTGACAAACGTCAGAGCCGCTGCCGTCGGGTTAAGGGCAAAATAAGTGCCAAGCCCTGTGGCTGCGCTTTTGCCGCCTTGCATGCCTAAAAAGACAGATTTGCTGTGCCCGACGATGGCTGCCAGCGCGGCAAGCGGGGGCAGGACATGCGCGCCTGCCGATGCCCCGGAAGCGCTGTTTTCCAGGTGAACGGCCAGAAGCACAGGCGCATAGCCCTTCAAAAGATCGAAAGCAAACACGAAAAGCGCAGGTCCTTTGCCGGCCACGCGCAGGACGTTGGTGGCGCCCGTTGATTTGGAGCCGTGCTCGCGGACGTCTATGCCTTTCAGCGCCTTCACGAGCCAGTAGCCCGTCGGTATCGAGCCGAGGATGTATGCGCCCAAAATGACAATCACCGCCGTCAGGAATTCTGCTGTCATTTTTCTTTCTTGTCCCTGGTGACGAGCCTTACCGGTGTTCCTGCAAATCCGAAGGCTTCTCTCAATTTGCGTTCCAAATAAACTTTATAGTTTTGCGGAAGCAGCTTGCTGTCATTAACGAAAAATACAAATGTCGGCGGCGCTACCGATACCTGAGTCGCATAATACACCTTCAGCCGCTTGCCGCGCTTGGATGCCGGCGGCGGCACAAGGGCCACGGCTTCGGCGACAATCTGATTGAGCAAGCCGGTGGAGACACGCTTTTGTGTTTCGGCGCAGGCTCGCTCAGCGGCTTCGATGATCTTCGTCAATCGCTGTTTGGTGAGCGCGCTCGTGAAAATGACCTCCGCGTAATTGATCATGCGCAGATTTTCTTTGACGTTATCGGTGAAATCCTTCATCAGCTTGGAGCTTTTGTCCTGAATAAGATCCCACTTGTTCACGACGACGACGCAGGCGCGACCAGCTTCTTCGATCTTAGCGCCGATTTTTTGATCTTGATCGGCAATATCTTGAGTGGCATCGAGAATCAAAACCGCCACATCGGCGCGAGAGATCGCTTTCAGCGAACGCACGACGGAAAACGCCTCCACGCCGTAATCCACCTTGCTCTTGCGTCTGATCCCCGCAGTGTCGATGAGTGTTATCTCTCGCCCGCGGAATCGGAACGAGCTGTCGATGGCATCACGGGTAGTGCCGGGCTGGGCGGTGACAATTGAACGCTTGGAGCCGAGCATGGCGTTGACGATTGATGATTTGCCGACGTTGGGGCGCCCGACGATCGAGATTGATATCGGACCCTTCGCTTCCGAAAGCAGCTCTTCTTCCGATTTGCCCTCGCCTTCCTCCGCCGCGTGCCCGTTGCCTTCAGCTTTTGCCCGTTTCGCCTTCTTATGCTTCTGTTCTTGGTCGAGCGCCTCGACGATCAAATCCAACAGATCGCCTACGCCGCCGCTTCCGCGCATCGCCGAAAGACCAACCGGATCGCCCAGCCCGAGCCTGTAAAACTCCATTATGTTCGTTTCTTCTTTTGGCTCATCGATTTTGTTCACGGCCAGAAGAACGGGCTTTTTCGAACGGCGCAGGAGATTGGCGACATCCATGTCTGCGCCTGTGAGCCCGCTCTTGCCGTCCACCATGAGCACAATCACATCAGCTTCATCAAGAGCCAGTTTTGCCTGATCGTAGACCTGCGTCGTGATTTCATCCTTGCTTTCAACCAGGATACCGCCCGTGTCCACAAGCATGAATTCATGTCCTGCCCATTCCGCTTCCCGATATATGCGATCGCGCGTAACGCCCGGAATATCGTCCACGATGGCATGCCGGGCGCCGACGCAACGGTTGAAAAAGGTCGATTTGCCGACGTTGGGGCGGCCTACTATGGCGACCACTGACTTGGCCATTTTGCTTACCCGCTACCTCAGATTGAGCTATTAGTCAGGCTTTTGGATTGCCGCCCTCGGGCTGCGCGCCTTTATCTTTGGGTCCGAGCGCCTTGCCGAGACCGGATTTCTCGCCCGGCGCCGGTTTCCCACCTCCCGGGCGCCCCGACCCGAATTTTTTGCCCAGCTTCGGTCCTGATGTCTCCAACCATCGTAATAGCGTGTCCTTAGCCGTATTCAAATAGATTGCCGACTCATGATCACCGCCGAGGTCCGGGTGAACGCCCGGGCTGGCGATTTGTTTTTTCCATGCGTCATAAACCGACTGAGATGTCATCTCTTCCGGACGCACTCCAAGGATAAGGCATGCCTTGCGGATTTCGGGTGGAATGTTGCGAGAAACGAAACCTCCGCCCGCCGGTGCGGCGCCGGCTCCCGCTCCCGGTCCGGGCGCTGCCCCTTCTGCGCCCGTTTTGCCCGCTTGCGCTTTGGAGCCCACAAATTTGCTGCGAATGCCCTTTGCTGCTTCTCCTTCGCCGACACCCTGGCTTATGGCTTCGCGCGGAGTGTCAGGAATGGCCTCTCGCGCCTGCTTGATGCGGTTTTTGATCAAATCCCGCAATTCGTCGTCGTTTGCCGGCTTGCCTTCCGGTCCGAGCTCGACATCCTTGAGTATCTCGATGTCCTGGAGGTTGCTGTAATCGTCGAATCCTTCGAAGATATCCTCGGATTCCAGATCGAAGCCGCCATCGTCTTCCCACTCTTCCTCGGGCTGCTCTTCGTATTCCTCTTCGGCAGGGACAGCTTCTTCTTGCTCTTGCCGGGGAGGCGCGGAATCAAATGGTTCTCCTTGCGGCGCCGGCTCTACAAACGGAGGCGGCTCGGCTTGCGGTGCCGGCTCTACAAACGGAGGCGGCTCGACTTGCGGCTCCTGTGCTGGGGAGGCCTCGGTGCGCGACTGGTATTGCTCTTCACTGGCAGTTTCGTTGATTGTCCGCGCGCTTTCCGCAAATGCGGGCATCTCGCCGGTGTCGGGTGTGCTTGATGCCGGCTCAGCGGTTTGCGCCGCTGCCTCCTGCGCCACTTCAGGCGCTGGAGCTGTTTCCGGCAGGACCGTGAGCGGCTCTTCAGTCATCTGTCGCTCGCGCGCATAAGATGACAGATCGGCAGTGTCAGTGCGCCGGCCGCCGTCTCCGGGGCCGTCTGAGCCATTGGCGCCGCCTTGAGGCCGCTCGGCAGGAGCTTTGGCTGCGGGCGGCTCCTGCGGCTGCCCGATGGACATGCTTTTGTCCCTGAGCCCCTGAGCGCGGAAATGATAGACAGTCTCGAGATCTTTCCAGGACAGCTCGATGAGCGGGTTGAACTCGCTTGCCACAAAAGGACCGCCCCGTGCGGCATTGTAGACGCGCTCGGAATAGCTCTCGGAAAAAGATTGAGGCGTGAGGTCTGCTACTGCCGTTGCTGCTTCCTTTACGGCGGCAGCAGCGACAG
>DATNRC010000174.1:0-14793 GCA_036703705.1 Candidatus Obscuribacterales bacterium | reverse complement strand
GCTTTCGACGGGCACACGCTCACAACAAGCGCGCAACCGCCGGCAAACAACGAAATCAGCAAGCAATCGCGAATGAATTTCTGACTCATAAGGGTCTCTCCTCTTGGCGCGAGAATAGATGCTAACGCACACCCATTGCTTTCAACGGCGGTCGTTTTTTGTGAAACTCCGTGGCCTGCTCGAACGCATAAGCGGATTTTAGAACCAGTCCGTCCGCAAGAGCATTGCCTAAAATCTGCAGACCAATCGGCATGCCGTCCTTGCTGAAACCGCAGGGAATTGAGATGCCCGGCAGCCCCGCGAGATTAGCTGGAATGGTCGCAATATCGGACAAATACATTGTCAGAGGATCACCTGTCTTCTCATCGAATTGGAATGCCACCGTAGGTGAAGTCGGTGAAATCACAAGGTCGCAAGATGCGAATACTTTGTCGAAATCATTTTTCAGAAGATGTCTTACTTGCTGAGCTTTCTTGTAATAAGCATCGTAATACCCCGAGCTCAGCGCGTACGTGCCCAGCATGATCCTGCGCTTAACTTCAGGGCCAAAGCCCTCTCGGCGCGTCGCCATATACATGGGCAAAATCGATCGCTCGGCAGCATCACCACCATCAGTTCCGGAGCTTCGTAAGCCGTAACGGACACCGTCATAACGAGCGAGATTGGCCGATGCCTCGGCAGTGGCAATTATGTAATAAACAGGCAATGCATATTTGACGTTGGGCAGCGAAACTTCCTCAATCTTCGCTCCCAGTTCTTCAAATACGCGCGCCGCCGCTTTTGTCGCGTCCCTAACATCAGGGGCGATGCCCTCTCCAATCAGCTCCTTTATCAATCCGACCCTCAGTCCGCCAACCAATCGGTCCGGCGACGCCCGCCAAAAGGCTTTCTCAAAATGAGGGTCTTGCCCATTGAACGGATCGGCAATGGAGGTGGAATCATGGGCATCGTGCCCGGCAATCGCGGAAAGGGTTATCGCTGCATCCTCGACGCTTCGGGCAAGTGCGCCGATTTGATCCAGGCTGGAGGCAAAAGCGACCAGCCCAAATCGAGACACCATTCCATATGTCGGCTTGATGCCGACAACTCCGCAAAAAGATGCCGGTTGACGAATGGAGCCGCCCGTGTCGGATCCAAGCGCAACCATCGTCATGTGAGAGGCGACGGCCGCCGTCGATCCTCCGGAGCTGCCACCAGGGACGGTGCCGAGGTTCCACGGGTTGCGCGTTCGTTTGAAAGCGGAATTTTCAGTTGACGAGCCCATGGCAAACTCATCCATATTGGTCTTGCCGAGGCAGATGGCGCCGCTCTCGAACAAACGGGAGGCGGCAGTGGCTTGAAAGGGCGGCACGAAGTTCTCCAGGATCCTGCTCGAGCATGTTGTAGGATAACCGCTCACACAGATGTTGTCTTTGAGAGCTGCCACAACACCTGCCATCGCCGGCAGTTCCCCACCCTGCGCCACCACTTCGTCAATTTTCTTCGCCTGCGCAAAAGCCAGATCTTCGGTCAGACAGTTGAAGGCATGAACTTCAGGCTCCGTCTTTCTCATATGCGCCAGATGAGCCTCGACGATTTCGGCGGCTGACGCGCTTTTCGCCGACAGAAGCTTTCTAACCTCAGAAATAGAGAGCCCGACCAATTCCGTCATGCCGTTTTTGGCTCCATGAAAGCCGGATCAAGAAACGTACTTTTTGAAAAGCAGACTGCAGTTGTGCCCACCGAAGCCAAAACTGTTAGACATAGCAGCGTCGACATTGACGTTGTGACGCGCCTTATTCGGCACATAATCGAGGTCGCACTCAGGATCCGGATTCTCAAGATTGATCGTCGGCGGCAATACGGATGTGTGGATGGCCAGCACTGAAGCCGCCGCTTCCACTGCGCCTGCCGCGCCGAGCAAATGCCCGGTCATTGATTTTGTCGAACCGACAGCCAATTTGTGGCTTACGGCATGCTCGCCAAAGACACGTTTGATGGCCGTGGTTTCCGCTTTGTCGCCGATGGGTGTCGAGGTGCCGTGGGCATTCACATACTGAATTTGCTCCGGGCGCAAATTGGCTTGTCCGAGAGCCATTTGCATGGCCCGCATCGCTCCGTCGCCGTCGCCGCATGGTTGCACAATATCGAATGCGTCAGCAGAAGTGCCATAACCGACGATTTCGGCATAAATTCTCGCGCCGCGGGCTTGCGCATGACTGAGCGACTCGAGCATGAGTATGGCGGCGCCTTCACCCATGACAAATCCGTCACGCTCTTTGTCGAAGGGACGGCTTGCGCGCTCCGGCTCGTCGTTGCGCGTAGAAAGAGTGCGCGCCGAAGAAAAGCCGGCCATGCACAGAGGCGTTATGGGCGCTTCACTGCCGCCGGCGAACATGACATCAGCCTCGCCACGTTCGACAATGCGGTAAGCATCGCCGATCGAGTGCGCCGATGTAGCGCAGGCAGTGACCGTGCATGAGTTTGGTCCTTTGGCCCCATGAATGATGGACACCCAACCCGCCGCTATATCGACAATGAACATGGGAACGGTGAAGGGGGAGACTCGATGAGGACCTTTTTCCAGCAAGACCTGATGCTGTTCCTCAATCGATGAGAAACCGCCCGCAGCAGAGCCGACTACGACCCCGACGCGGAGCGGATCTTCTTTGCTCATGTCCAGCTTGGCATCCTCAAGAGCCAGAATACTGGCGGCAATTGCATATTGGACAAAGCGATCGGTGCGCTTGACCTGCTTCGGCTCGAGGTATTTTGTCGGCTCGAAGTCATCAATCTGGGCGGCAATCTTGCATGCTGACTGCCTGTTTTCGGGAAAGCGCGTGACGCGCTTGACACCGGATTTGCCGGCAATGAGACCTTGCCAGAATGAATCCAACCCGATTCCCACTGAGGTTACGGGGCCAATCCCTGTGACAACGACACGCTCTTTTGTCATGCCTTCCAAGTTCGACTTGATTCCAACAGCTGCTTATCGCGAAGACATGCGTCCCGCGCAAGCAGTGGCCATAGCCAACAGCCTAGCTTACGAAAATCGCCACTAGACGTGTTGAGCGATGTACTTAACCGCTTCGCCGACCGTCGTAATCTTCTCAGCGTCTTCATCCGGAATTTCCATTCCGAACTCTTCTTCAAGAGCCATGACCAATTCGACTGTGTCGAGGGAATCAGCACCGAGGTCCTTAGTGAAGCTCGCCTCCATGGTCACTTCGTCTGCATTGACGTTAAGTTGAGCCACGGCCACCTTCTTGACTCGTTCGAAGGCTTCCTTCTCTTCCATGTGTTCAAAAACTCCTATTAAAAACGCGTGCGACACTATGCTGGCCACTAAGCTGTGGCAAGGGCAACTAGAATATCACGTCGGTAAGGCTGAGATTCTGCTTGCATAGTTTCTTTACTAAGCAGCATCAAAGGCTTTACCTAACGTGTTTACGTATAGAGGCCTCCATTTACTTCAATCACTTGACCTGTGACATAGCTTGCTGGTCCGGCAAAGAAGAGCACTGCTTCAGCGATGTCGTCCGGCGTGCCCATGCGCCCCAGTGGAATGCGCTCCACGAATTTGTTTATTTTTTCCTCACCCAGCGCTTTTGTCATGTCGGTAAAGATGAAACCGGGCGCGACGGCGTTGGCGGTGATGTTGCGCGAGGCATACTCGAGCGCGATCGTCTTGGTGAAGCCAATCAGACCAGCCTTGGCGGCTGCATAATTGACCTGTCCCGGATTGCCGTGGACGCCTGTCGTGGAGGCGATATTGATGATCCGCCCGTAACGCTGCTTGGACATGATCTTCAGGACAGGCTTAGTCACCTTGAAAGCAGAGGTAAGGTTGGTGTCGATGACGGCCTGCCACTGCTCTTCGGACATCCGCATGAAAAGGTCGTCGCGGGTGATGCCGGCGTTGTTGACGAGAATGTCGATTTGCCCGTATGCAGCCATCGCCTTCTCGATCATCTTGTCGATGCTCTCCGATTGCGTGACGTTGGCCGGAGCGCTTATCGCTTGGAATCCTTCTTTCTTCATCTCTTCTGCCGTGGCATTAGAGGTCTCTTCGTTGATGTCGCTGATGACAACCTTTGCTCCATGTTCAGCCAGCCTGCGCGCAATCGCCTTGCCGATGCCGCGGCCGGAGCCGGTGATGATAGCCACTCGATCTACAACAGTAGTCAATTTCCCTTCTTTTGTAAGGGATACGGACGTCGTCATTACTTTTCCTCCTAACTTACGATTTACTTCCTTAATGCACTCCGCCGCTCACATCCCTCCCTCCTCCGCGCCTCCAAAAGCTTGCTTGCTTTTGCTCCGTGATTGGCAATCCTTTTTGCTTTCCGGCTAATCTGGTTCTGAGCGCTCCGCCGCTCACATTCCTTGCTCCTCCGCGTAAAAAAGTTCGCTCGCTTTCGCCCTTTAATCCTTGCCCGCCGGCAGCTCAATGAGACCAGAGGGCGATGAAGCCCTCAGCTACTTCTTCCAATTGATTGCGCTTATCAATTTTCGACAACCATCTTTCAGGAATGGCGCCGGCGCCGTGATAAGCACCGGAGAGTGCACCGACAATGAGAGCCAGAGTATCGGTATCGCCACCAGCGACGGCGGCGGCACAAATGGCTTCTTCGAGGCTGTGCCTGAAGATGAGGAAGATGCCTACGGCGGTCGGCACCAGCTCGCCGACATCGGAGCCGATATTGACAAGCGAATAGGGAAGTTCCGTTGCCGGGTTTGCGTAGTCCAGATCGGGAGCAACATCGTCCCACGACTCGGCAAAGCGGGAATCGATTTTTTCCGCAAGCGAGAAATGGCGGTGCACATATCCGCGCACCTCAGCTTCAGTATCGAGCTTTTTTCCCATTAAGAAGAAATGCACTGAATCCGCAAGCACGGCGGCAGCGGAATGCACGCGGCAATCTGCCTGCGTGAGGCGCGCCTGCGCGACAGCAATCTCCTCGATATTTTGAGTGTTGCCTGAATTGGGCAGGCAGCCGACTACAATTGCTCTTGCCGCACCGCTCACATGCAAGGCCTCAGGCACGTCTTCCTGAGGTTTGATGCCGTCAACGGCGCGCCGAATGAGGGCAAGACAGTAGGCGCCCGGTCCCGCGCCAAGAAATTCCGTATCCTCCAGCAGTCTTTTCAGGCGCTCTTTCAGATCTGATTCCACATACTTGCCTTTGTTCTCAATTAAAGACTGAGCAAGGACAACGGCCAAAAAAGTATCCGAGAGCCAGGCGCCAGGCTTGTGATCGGGAAAGGCGCTGCGGCTCAAGCCGGGCACGAAATCGCGAACAGCAGCGCCTGCCGAGGCCAATATGTCTTTGTGATTGAGATTGACGCAGCTGCCGCCAAGCGAGTTAGCGCAGGCAGCACCTAAAATCACTCCCCTTATTCTGTCTTTGAGATCGACTGAGCCGCCTTTGGTGGCTTCAGAACTTGCATGCGTAGAAGTCTGCTTGTCCAAGTTTCAAACCCTCAGCGCGGTACTTGAAGCATCTTTGCCGATGCTTGCAAATTACAGGAGAGTAATTATGCCAGAGGCGGCGCTTAAAGTTGTTGCATGGGACTTTTACGCTCGTCACCGTAATTACCCGAATCGACACCGCGGCCGGCATGAGATAGTCTTTAGGTGATGGCGGCAAACGGGCACAATAGCTCTCCCCATCTGACACCCACACGTCCCCAGGCGTGACCGTCAACCCTCTCTCCATCAACAATGCCGAATAGCCCTTTCAGGCAAGGCCCGCACGCGGGAGCTGGTTGCACGTGTCTTAACGCTCTGTTACACGGTATCCAGGAGGTCCTTCATGGCAGGCGAGTCGCTCAAAGATCAAATCGTTCAGGCAGCCAACCCGAATGACAACGGCGCAAACAAAGATCCTCAAGAACAAGAAGCGATAGAGTCGAGCAAGAAGATGAGCCTGCAGGCGCAAATGATTGCCGCCGCCATGCCCGAAGGCGGCAAGCCGGCAGTGGAAGAAGAGATGAGCAACTGGACCCGCTACGGGACAGTCTATGGCAAAGGCTTGCTGCGCACGCCCGAAGGAGTGGTGAACACTCTGGGTCATTATTGGCACAATCCGGAAGAAGCAGGGTACAAAGCACTTTTTGCAGGCACAATCGGTGTGGCCATGCGCACCTTCCTGCCCAAGACCGGCGCCGGCCGCGCCGCCGTCGGCACGATCATGATGGGAATGTTCGTGAAAGATCTGGCCATGCCCCTCATCCACGCCAAACACGACGCCGACGAGGCTAAAACCAGACAAGACCTGGAAAGAGCAGCAAGCAAGCTGGGCGATCATATGGGCATGTTTACAGTTGATGCCGCCGCCGGCGCCTGGATTGGCGGCAAGGCAGAACGGCTCACCGGCGCAGTCCTGGAGCGCCCGACTGCGATTGCGGGGCGTCTGGGCGAAGGGCCGAGAGCTTTCACGGAAAAGCATATCGAGCCGCGCTTCCTGAAATGGGAAAAGGGCAAAGAGAAGTTCTGGAATACGGATGAATACTTTGCCGGACGCTGGATCGGCAGGGTGCAGAATTTCATGGATCGCAGCACCGACCGCATCAAGAAATCAGGACAGACAGAGGAGCCGAAGCTTTTCGATCATCTTTCCAAAGAGGAGAAATTGAGGCTCATTCGCGAAGCCGAGATTCAGCACGCGGCAGCGGTCGATTATCACATGCTCTACCGCCACGGCATGAAAGGAGCGGATGGCGAATTTCACGGCTTCAACCGCACGCTCGATTTGTTGAAGCGTGGCTTGAATCCCGAGCAAGTGGGCTCTAAGCAAGACGTCTCGGCTCATCCATATGTCGAGAGCGCCAAGCTGGATGAGGCGCTGGCAGGACTGAGAAGGACGCGTGATGAGCTTCTCGGCGCCAACAGGCGTCTGGGCATTCTGTCGGATGCCGAGGCAAGAGCTAGAAAAACCGGGCAGGGAGCTGACGGCGAGCAAGTGGGCATTAACGAGCTCGTGAGGATGCAAAAAGAGGAGCTGGTAAGACGCGGAGCGAAAGTCGACGAGCTGCCCGATGATCCGGTAAAGCTCAATCAATTGCTGGAAGCGTCGGAAAAGACGAAAGGCACGGGAACAGGCGACAAGGTCGAGGAAACCGGCAACAAAGGCAAGCCGGATGAGCCGAAACCTGTAAGCGATCTTGAGTCCAGGGTCCAGGCCGAAATCAATGCAGACGTAACCCAGAAGCTTGCCGAGGTGACGGCCAAAGAAAGACAGGCGTACACAGACGAGCGCATGCAGGTCGACGCCTACAAGAACGAGAAGATAGGTCAGGTCGACAATGCTGTCAATCAGGACCAAATCCCATTAGGCAAAGAGCACATACCGGCGCGCAATTCGATGGTGAAATTGGGTGATGAGGTGCAGACCATCCAGGACGTCGTCCAGGTGCGCGACCTGTTCGACTTCTTTGCCGATGCCTCGACGCAAAATCAGGCCTGGCGGTTGGGCGCCCATCAGAGATTGGCCAAACAAATGAACCTGGTCGGGGATGAATTCATGACTTTCCTCGTGGAAGGGATGCAGAGAGCGGGCATCAAAGATCCATACAAAATCCTGCAGGGCAAAACACCGCCGCTATATGCAGTTTCATCAGACCTCATGCGCCTTCCCAACGGCAAACTGGCCCATGCCGGCCCGTACACGATGAGGCGCATCATCACCGACGATCCTGTCACCGGAAACAAAGTCATGGTCTGGGGTCCAGATCTGATCAAGTATCCGCTCAATATGTACGGCGAAAGAGCTTCGGCGCTCGGCGTGTTCGCCCATGAAAATGGGCATGACTGGAACGGTCTCATTGCCAAATTCCTCGACGTGCAGGGCGAAGGCGGCGTGCTCACAAAAGCGGTGCAAAAAGCATTGGGCGAGAAATATCACGAGCCAGCCAAGATCGTCAGCAAGGACGGAGCAGTCCAGGACCTCGTCGTCAAAGGCAAGAAGATGACGCAAGGCGAGCTCATCGAGAGTTATTTGCGGGCAACGCGCGATGAAAACACATCGGACATCATCAGTGCCGCCACCACCGGCATCAACATGCCGTTGGCGCTTGCCAGGCTTTTAATGGGCGGCACCCGGGAAGGGAATTTGATGGAAAACTCCAACATCTTCAGCCCCAAGAAGATGGCTTCGCCGGACAACCCGCTGGGCTTCGAAGTGCACGCCATTGACGCCCTGCGCATGGTCATTTCAGCCAAGACAATCGGCTACCTTGGCAAAGGCGATCCATTTTTCGAGGCGCAAGCAAAAGCGCTCATGAAACTGTCCCATGAAGGCAGCCAGCGCGGAGCCTATGAGTTGTACAACCTCGATTCTCCGGGGCAGAAGATAGTGATTGAAAGAGACGTTTTAAACAACGTCGTCGATCATCTCATTACTGCGCAAATGGAAACGCCGCTCACCGTCCTCGAAGGCAAGACCTTCGGCTCGATCCTGCCGCCGTTCAAAGAAAACTACATGAAGATGGAGACTCTCGCCGGCAAGATCGCCGACGCGATTGCCGCGGGCAAGGACGTCAAGGAAGTGATTGGCGATCCGCGCCAGTTCAAGGTCGATTACACGATTACACAGGTGTTCGGTGCCGGCATGCCGGCTAAGATAAAGCTGGTGCAACGCGGCATCGATGCGCAAAAGGCTCATGAGATGGTCACTCAATACTCCGACCATATGCGCGACCTTTATCTCGAGGGTGACCCGCACGTAAGGCTGCTCACGCCTCAGCAGCAGACAGCGCTGCCGATGCTCAGCCGTGCCGGGATCAGGCAAGCCGTAGGCAACAGCATGACTGCGCTCAAGCGCAATGCGGCAAATGTCATCGGCATGCAGCCGGAGCTTCGCTGGTGGACAAGCCGCAATGCGGCAAGAATCGGCGGCGGCGCCGGCGCGCTTGCCCAAGACGATGTAGCCTGGAGCGCGCAAAAATTGAGCCATATGTTCTCCGGCAAAGAGCTTGCCGAGCAGGAGCAAACACGAAAAGCGATGCTGGAGCAAAAGCAGTAGAGCCGCTTGAGTGCAAAAACGCCCGCGGGCGACATCTTGCCTCGCGGTAATGCGCAGGATGCTCCTTGAGCAATTGAGTGCTGTGTCTTGTAAACGTATGACGTGGCAGCCATGGCAGCGAACAAAATCCCGAAAAGTCCATCTGCTGAGGCTTTTCATCACCAGCCCAGGGCTGCTTTTGTAATGCTGCGGCATTACATCGAGGAGCATGGGAGCCCTACTGTCATGGGGCAAACAAATGGCAATTCGCGATAATATGGAACTGCTTTGTCTCGGGAGCGTTCCAATGTTTTGCCGAAATCGCGCATTGATGGCTGTTTTGCTTGCGACATCATTCGTCGGGCCGGGAAATTCTCATATGGCCCAGGCTTCTTCCTCGAATGTCATGGGCGGCGCCGCTCAAGGGCGTTGGTACAACCCGGAGGAAGGCGGCACAAATAAGCCCATGGCCATGAGGTATTACCAGAAAGCATCGCAGGCTTTTCAGATTGGCGACTTTCCATCAGCCATCAACTTATTGAAAGAAGCATTCAGCATGGATCCGGGCAACAAGCAGATAGTGCACCTTCTTGCCCTCTCCTATGCCGAGCACGGCGACACCTACAACGCCATGCTGCAATTTAGAGCCGCCCTCGGTCTTGATTACAACTACATTGAATGCCGCAACAATTTCGGCCTTTTCTTGCGCAAAACAGGAAAGCCTTTTGAAGCGCAAAAGGAATTCGAGGAGTGCATCAAGCAAAATCCCAGATATCCTGACGCTTATTATCACCTTGGTGAAATCATCAAAGAAAAGGGTGATCTCGATCAGGCAATTGAGCTCTTCCAAACGGCTGTGCGCCTGAATCCCCAGTACTTCGACGCTTTGCGTGATTTAGGTCTTGCTCTTTTTGAGCGCTACACATCAGGTCAAGGCGGCGATATCAACGAGTCTCTTCAGAAACTGCAGGAAGCGGCTCAGCTCATTCCGGACAATCCGACTATTCACTACAATCTGGGCACCGTCTATTGCTCGCAATCTCTTTTCGATCGCGCCGAGGCGTCCTTCCGCCGCGCCCTCATGTGTGACGCCAAACATGCCGCGGCTCACTATGAGCTGGCAAAGCTCAGATATTTCAAAGGCGACGTCGATCGCTGCATCGCCGAGTGCAAATTAGCCCAGCAGATAAATCCTGTTTATACCGAGGGGCAGAAGTATCCCAAGATTGACCCTCTGAAAATAAAGGAGCTCGAGTCAGTCTGCTACGAGGTGAAAGGACTGCTCATCGAAGCAGTCGAGGCCTACAAGGAAGTGGCGTCGATGCAACGGGACAACAGCGCTACCTTAAAACACATTGCGGCCATCGAGAAGACGCTGCGGGCCGGAGCTCGAAAGAGAAAAGTAGCTGCCTACGATCAAGAAGAAGTGCAGGCGCTGATTAAAAAAGGCGTTTCGGAGATTGACGGCGGCGACCTTGATAGCGCCAAACGAACTTTTCAGCGAGTTTTGGAGCTCAATCCAACTTGCTTCGAGGCCATTCAGCACACGGGTGAGATTCTCGAGGCCTCGGGGGATCTGAACGGCGCTCTTCAGAAGTACCAGCAAGCCATGGCCTTGAGACCAAAATTTGACGGCGCTTATTTCAATCTGGCCGTTGTACTAGAAAAAATGAATCTGAGCGCGGACGCGGGAATGATGTACCAGCGCTTTCATGAAATTGCCGGCAAATACCCGTATGACCCGCGCCACATCGTCGCCATCCAGCAGGAAGAAGTTCGCCGCCGGGCAAAGGAAGAAATGGTAAGAAAGCGCGGCTACTAGCCTGCTATGATTACCGACTGTTGAAAACCCGGGTAGCCGCCATCTTAAAAGGGACTTAGCATCTTACCGCCTATGACCAGACAAGTTTCCACCCACACACTGCAAAAGTACAAAAGCGAAGGTCGAAAAATAGTCGCCCTTACGGCCTATGATTATTCGACGGCCCAGATCCTCGATCGGGCCGGAGTCGATGTCATCCTGGTCGGCGACAGTCTGGCCATGGTGGCACTCGGTCACAAGACCACTCACGCCGTCACCGTCGATGAGATGCTGCATCACACGCGCGCAGTCACTCGCGGCGCCAAATCCGCGCTTGTCGTGGCAGACCTGCCCTTCATGAGCTATCAGGTGGAAGTGACTCAGGCAATCACCAATGCCGGTCGTTTCATAAAGGAAGCTGAGGCCCAGGCAGTGAAGCTGGAAGGAGCGACAAAGCACAATCTCGAGATTGTGCGTCGCCTTGTGGAGATGGGCATTCCTGTGATGGGTCATCTCGGCTTTACGCCGCAGTCCATTCATGGTCTGGGCGGCACGAAGGTGCAAGGCAGAACAGCAGAAGATGCCGTAAAGCTCATCAGAGACGCCCTCAATCTGGAAGAAGCGGGTGCTTTCAGCGTGGTATTGGAAATGGTGCCGGCCAAAGTGGCCAAGATTGTGTCTCAACGCTTGAAGGTGCCCACTATCGGCATCGGCGCCGGCAATGATTGCGACGGGCAAATTCTTGTCACAGACGATTTGCTCGGCAAATACACTGATTTCAAGCCGCGATTCGTCAGGCGCTACGCCAATCTGGCTGAAGTGTGCCAGGAAGCCGTGAGCAATTACGCCAAAGACGTGATGAGCAAGGAATTCCCCAATCAGTCGGAAGCATTTCCGTTGCCCGAAGAAGAAGAGCGCGAGCTGCTTTGCTTACTGAGCGCCGACGAGCAGCTCCAGGAAGAGCTTACTTGTTGAAGTTGCTGCTTGCAGTAGTCCTCACCATTTTCGCGACGCCATCGCTGGCTGCTCCCACAACCTCCGCTTCGTCAGGCTTTGACGGCTACGTCATCGTCCAACAGCACATCGCCTTCGGTCCCCTCAGGATTTACCTGACGGAGAATGCCGCCAAGATCGCAGTCGAGCAAAACAAAACAACAGTAACCGCCCGCGCGCCGAGCTGGAACGTTCTTATCTACAGCGCCACCGACAGAGCCGGTTATGCCATCCCCTTCGACCGCTGGATGAGGGAGGGCATTCGTTCTTTCGCCGGTCATCAGGAGCTGAGAGGAGCAAGGATTCTCAATCTATTCGACGCCAAGCTCAAGTTGAAAACCGTGCGCTACAAATTTGCCAAGCATTCAAGATATACAGGCGACGCCATCGAAGGCATACTCATGTTGCCGCATTCGGGAGGAAAACCTCTCTATACGATCGGCGAGGAATTCACCTATACGACATCATTGCCGGTATCAAAGAAATGCAGCCAGTTTATCCATGGTCTCTTTAAGACGCCAAGCTCCATTGGAGGAATTCCGCTGTCCTACGAAGAGTTCATGTCTGACGGGCAAATCAAAACCTGGTACAGCACTGTTTCCATCGAAAGAAAGAAGATCGACCCTAAATTTCTTGATTACCCGGCAAGCTTCAAGAAAGCGAAAAGTGAAGATGAGCTTATGTGGACAGGCAAACGCAAAGAGCAGGCAGACGATTTTTTCGGCGGGCTCCTGGACATGGAAGAGCCGGCAAAGGGAAAGAAATGAAGAACTGAAAACTCGATGCGCAGGCGTCATTTTTCAGGGCACGACGTCGGTTTTCGGCTGTTGACCAATTCTTCTTTTGAAAATCATCGCCTCAACTTTCAGCGCCTGCAGATGCGCTTTCATGCCTGCGAAAAAAGATAGGCAAACACCAACAGGAAGCCCTAATGGCAACTGCCGCAGGAATGACTGGAGCAAGAGCCGCAGCCGCCCGACGATTTTGTTTTGCTGCTTACTCCCTGACCGACATCAGGGGTGATGCCGCCACTGCGGATGAAAGCATTCCAAATGCGCGAGACGTCTTCGCTGCCGCACTGGCTGCATGCTGCGGTCGATGCGTCCTCGCTCATGGAACGCTCAACCGTGAATACTTCTCGGCATGCTTTGCAACGGTAGTCGTAATAAGGCATCTATAACCTCCAGAAAATCAAAACGCGCGGTGATGATTATTTCTTTTCTGTCGCATAAGGCGCCGGCTCTTGTTTGTCATTTTTTTCTGTCTCGCCTGGCTAAGGGCCTGCCCCGGAATCGGGCGAAGAGCTTGAAGATGCGCCGGGCGCGCTCGACTCGCTCTTCGAAGGTGCGGGCGTTTCACCAGGGGCCGTGCCTTTCGAAGCCTCCTGCTTTGCTCTTTCCTTCATGCTCTTAAAATCGAGCTTTCCCGTCATCAGCGCACTGACGTCATTTACCATTATGACAACCATGAGGAAAATCAGGCTGATAAATCCCCATTTGACAATTTCGCCTTGCGCGCGTTCTCCCATGGGCCGCCCACGAACAGCCTCCACAGCCATGAACGCCAGGTGACCACCATCGAGCGCAGGCCAGGGAAGGAGGTTGATGATCGCCAGGTCCATGCTGATCATGACCGTGAAAATAAAAAGCTGGCTCCAGTCTTGCTGTGCAATATCGGCTCCGATTTTGACGACGGCCAAAACCCCGTGCAGGTCTTGAATGCCCACGGCAGGCGTTCCCCCTGCACCTTTCGCGCCCGTAAAGAGTCCGTGGAACATCTGTCCCAGAGCGTCCAGCATGCCGAAAGTGAGAGTCCAGAGCTTAGTCCATGCCAGGCCGAGAATCTCGATGAAGTTGCCCTCGACTTTCGTGTACGTAGTCGGACCAACGCCACCGAGGACCATGCCCACTTTTCCGTCGGCATTGCTCGTCATTTTCAGGGTCATGGGAATCTTTTTGGCAGGCTGGCCTTTCTCGCCTCCCTCTTCGACCGGTCTCATTATCGACAATTCGATAGGCGACGCTTTGTGGCTTGTGAGGTAACGAATGGCCTCTTCCGAGGTTGTCACTTTCACGCCATTGATGGCGAGAATCTCATCCCCCGGCTTCACGCCGGCATTGGTGGCGATCGGTATTTCAGGCGCCAGCTTTTGCACACCAAGAGCCTGGTTGGGCTGCCCGAGGCTAAAGAGCATGACGAACATCACAAGCCAGGCAAAAAGCATATTGAAGCCTACACCGGCAAACGCTACAAGCGCTCGCTGCCAGATGGGAAACTTGCGGAAAGGCTTGAGGGGCGTTCCAAATGCGTCTTGATTTGATTCGTCGCCCAATTCGGGAATGGCGACGTAACCGCCCAGAAGGCAGGCGTGCACTCGAAACTCCGTGCCCCAGCGGTGTCCTATTGTCCAACTCGGTCCAAACGGCAGGCCGAATCCGAAGACGGGGGTTTGAAAACCGAACAAGCGAGCAACCAGGAAATGCCCGCATTCATGAACGATGATCAGGATGCTCAAGATTGCGAGCATCACCAAAACTGCGAAAAATTGAGCCAAAAGACTTACCTCGAATCAAATCCCCGGTGCGCTGATCAGTGAATCCACCGCTACGTCTTTATAGTAATACGCAAGGATCTGAGCTGCATTATACCCTCCCTCGGCAAGCGCCCTGGCGCCCCATTGCGACATGCCGAGCCCGTGACCGAAACCGCGGCCGGCAAAGACATAAGCGTTTTCCTCGTGGCACACATTAAAAATGCTGCTGGGCAGCTTGAACACCTGTCGCGCCTTCTCTCCAGACAAGATTTTCACGCCTTGTGTTCCAACCACCAGGAGGCGTCTCACTCGTTTTGACTGTGAGCGATCGAGGGCCATTAGGGCCAGAACCTGACCGCAACCGAGCAGACGATCGGTGTCACATACGGTAACACGCCGCTGCCACTGGAAGTGCGGAGAAGCATCATCATAATCGTGAATGGCCTTGGTGTGCGCAACAGCCCTTTCCCAGACGTTCTCTG
>DATNRC010000173.1:0-2516 GCA_036703705.1 Candidatus Obscuribacterales bacterium | reverse complement strand
AAAAAGTGTCGCTTTCTCGTCGAGGCGGCGCATGAGCTTGGGCTCTCCTCACGGGCAAGGGTCAAGAACGGCCGTGTTGAAGAGCTGGCGCATCGCAAGGAGTACCGCAGCCATTTTCTCCTTGCCACTGCACGCGCCGTGGGGGCGGTGGATGTGATTGCTGAGTTGTGCGTGCCCTTGCTGCAAAAGGGAGGCCTTCTCCTGGCTCAAAAGTCAAAAGGGCAAGTGGACGAAGAATTGGCTCACGGGCGTTCGTTAATCGGGCGATTGAATGCCCGCGTCGAGAGGGTCGTTAACCTGCCGGCGGAAGCGTTGGGCAAAGAACGGCTTTTAGTCCTGATTGAGAAAATTGGCGACACGCCGCCGCAGTATCCGCGGGCCTGGTCGGCGATCAAACGCGGGCAGAAGCCGCGATAGAATGGCTGGTTGCCTGACCTTCCCGTCGCCAGATTCATTTGACCACTGTCTCGGCATGTCACCGCGGGCGGTACTGCCTGCCGTCGGTCAAACAGTCGCACCTTCAGCTTCCGGCACACGCCAGCCTTCAGCTGAGGCTTGCATGCGTGCCTGATCCAGATCGTTATCGACGGCCAATTCCAGAAGGCGCCGACGGGAACCAAAGATGTATTGGGCTCGATTCACCAGAGCCGTAATGTCTACACACTCATGCGCGAAAATAATATTGTCGGGGTGGCGATACCAATCGTCTCCTGCAGGCACGATGATGTCGGCAATCATATCGCCGGCTTCAAGCACCTCTGGCTCGCGGCTGGCGCGAGGCGGCCAGAAGAGCGTATATTTCTTGGTGTCGAAGCCCAGGCACTCGACACGCCCGAGATAGCTTACCGACTGCTCGTCGACTGTAAATCCAGCCGCTTCATACGCCCGCAATTCCTCTTGCCAGTATTCTCTGAGCACATCGGAGACAGTAGCGATATGCGGCTCCAGACGCCACAATTGAACGGTAGGCAAATAAGAACGCGAAGGAATGAACTCCCATGACTCTTCGCTGTAAACGACGTCGAACTGATGAGTGTGCGCCCAGGCCGTCATCAAGACGCTCATCCAGATGGCGTTTTCACTGTATACTTTGGCGTAGCTCTTCTTGAACCATTCCTGCCATTCCTCGAAGGAGTCATACTGGCTCGATCGTTTATTCAATCCGTCGCGCCACTCTTTCTCGTCCGGCAGCGAGTCTTCGGCATGGAAGAATTCAGACCAGTAAGCGGTGACGACAGCGGCCTCCAAAAGCGGCGGCTCGCTTCTGCCCACTTTCTCCTGCCATAAGGCGCTGATGGCTTTCAGTGCCTCTTCACAGCGTGAGTATGGGTTGGAATCCTTCAGGTCGGGACGGTGTCGAACCCAGTCGATACCGGCTCTGATTAAGAAGGCAGGATGCATTGAGTCTTGATTTTCCTCGCCCAGCTAATGACATCCGGCGGCTTATGCCATGCCGATTACGTATACAAACTATAACAATAGTAAGGTCACTTGGCCTCTCAAGCGCGTATCGCGCATCTGTTATGAAGCTCAGCTTCATGCTTTCCGTCTTTTGAAGTTGGCTTGTGGTCTTGCACAAGCGGCAGATGAGAAAGGAGCGACCACTCCATAATCGACCCGTCTCAGACGGAAATTTGTCTGCCTGTGTAAATCTCGTTAAGAAGGGCGAATCTAGCTGCCCTCACTCCCACCTCGCAGTAGGCGATCACTCGCGCTCCGTGCCCACTCGAGTCGTTATTTGGTTTGCCTGGCCGTGCCCGCGGGCATCTTGCTGGGCTGGCGCCCCGTTTTTTCAATCAGTTTTGCGAAATAGGAGATTACATCGCCGAAATCGCTGCTCTTCTCATACTCGTCAAGCGTTCGCTCCAGCCGCTGGCTCCAATTGTATTCGCCTGCAATTCCCGGCTCGTTGAAGCGCTGGCTTGTCCCTAACAGATCCGTGATCATGAGCAGGGTAAGCCAACAGGGCGTGTTCAAGAGCACTTCGAGAAAGAGGAAATGCAAGTCGCGGCTAAAACTGGCGGGCGGATTGTTTTCGTCGCCACCGAGGAAGCGCATCAAGCGCTGAACTTCCCGCCAGCCCTCGTGACCGTCCGGTCCGTGCCACCATTCGACCAGATTCTCATAATAGGTCTTGAGTGGATCGTGGTCGTGCGTGCCATAGGTTGCCAGGCTCAATGGAGCCAGCTCGTCTGGTTGTTTGAAGGAGCGATCTTCTTCGTTGCGTTCGAAAATGGGAATGGCGAATCCCGGAATGCCGAGCTTTTTCAACAGAGGTCGCACATAGGGCGGCACCATGCCGAGATCTTCGGCTACGACGCCTGCAGCGCCGGCAGCATCGAGGACCATCTGCAAAATCTTTTCGCCGTCCTTTTCATTCAGCTCGGCATCCTCCGGCGTTTCATCCGAGCGCGGCAGAAACTTGGGAAGCCGGCCGCCGGTGCGTTCTTTCGCCTCATCTTCATCAAGATCGGTAAACTCCCAATTGCGTTCCGGAATCCAGGGAAAGGAGTAGA
>DATNRC010000172.1:0-8856 GCA_036703705.1 Candidatus Obscuribacterales bacterium | reverse complement strand
CACCGTGCGCGGCGTCGGCTACCGCCTCGTCTGCGATTGAGGCTCGCATCCGCACCGTGCGCGGCGGCTAGAGCCTCGTCTGCGATTGAGGTTCGCATCCGCACTGCGCGGCGTCGACTAGCGCCGGAGAGCACGCTCACCCCCAGGTACGTCGCCGCTGGGCCTTTGTTGCCAAGAGGGGAATTTCCCCACTGCCTTCATCGGTAAAGGCTTTCCGCCGTTTGGCGGTGCGTACTTTTCCCAGTGACAGTCCCATCCCTCTCTTTTAGACTGCTTAACGTGGCAATCGAGTCTCCCGACTGTGGCTTGCTCGCTTCTCGGCAAAGCGTTTTGCTCTCCACCATTCTCTGGCTCAGGCATTTTTGGAAACCAAATGAAACTATCCGCCATTTTCCTTAGCGTAAACATCGCCGCCACCATACCTCTAGCCGCCTGCCAGATGGCTTCTGCCGCTGAGGAGGGAATGGCCGAAACCAGTGACTGGCTTAAGAGCAGCCTTACGTCCATCAAGAAAAACTCACATGCGGGCACCCTGGAAAGAGGCAAGAAGCGCAAAGTTTCTCTTTCAGAGCCTGCGATCGACAACGGCGATGCCGCATTTTCGAAATACCTTGCGCGGCTTAAGCCCATCAGCGCAGGCAGCCGCTTGCCGAGCAAAAAAGAGCTTGAGCTGCAGCTGATGGCGCAAACGCCGAAGATGGCTCCCATCCTGCAACAGTCGCTGAGCGGGCAGGTCTCGGCGTACACGGAATACAACTCGCCCTATGCGTCATATGCGTCAAATGCGTCATACGCTTCATCGGCTCCGGCTGCGCGCAGATCCGCACCGCAAGCGCATGCCAGCGAAAGCAGCCTGAGCGCGCCCGAAGCAATACGCTTTGCAGCCGACAATGTTCGCCGTGTCTCGCAGCAAGCGGTCGCCGGACAACATCGCATCGGCACGGTTCCGCCTGCCGCCAGCTTAAAAGCGGTGAGACAAGCTGATCCCGCACACCAGCCCGCTTCCGGCAACATGATGAATATCGGCGCCGCTCAGTCGCTGGAATCGAAGATGACCGATTGGTTGGGCGAAAAGAATTTGCGACCGGGCGAACAAGTGCTCGGACAATCGGGCGCGCTGCTCGTCCAGGCTCCCGCTCTGGCACCGCACATGCCGGTTTTGAGCGACGAAGAGCTGAAGCGCCAGATGGCTGAGCTCTCGCCGCTGTCACCAGATCCGATTGCCCTCGCCACACCGCGGATTGATCCTCAGATTCTGGCGCCAGAGCAGCATTCCAGTGTCGGTCCGCCACCATTCCCCCTCTGCTTGATTCCGGAACAGCAACTAAAATCTTTCATTCGTGGCGGCTCCCGCCCTCATTCTTACGTATCGCGCGCGAGCTTCGGCTCCTGGCACAACAACGGCGGCGGACATTCGTCGCTTCCTCCGGCAGGTTTCCACTCCTTCATAGGGCACGGCGGATTCGGCCATTACGTTGCCCGACAGCCGGTCAACGGCTCGCGTCCGAAAAACAGATACGCGAAGAACAACAAATCGAACTCCAGAACCGCGCGCACGGCAAACGTGCGCCGCGACGAATACAGTCGTCCCGTAGCAGTTCAGGCAATGCAAGTAAAAGTGGCGACTTATCCGGCTTACAACAACCCCTATCGCTCGCAGACATTCTGATTGACCGCTGGCTCGGCTCATGGGCACGCTGTAAGTCGATAAGCTATGGATAGGCTTTGCCGATGCGACTTAAAGTCGATGGATCTTTTCGCAAACGCTATAGGTTCAGCGCAAAAACCATCGCCGCTGCGCTATAAATGAGCAATTCGAAGTCCATTGGGACTTGGGCTAGCCTTTGGGTATGATGCGATGCGCACAGTCAGCAAATCGCCTCCAGACTGCGACCATTAGAACCTCTAGCCCCCGGAATGTCCAAAAGTGCGTTCTCACGGATTGTCGTCGCATCGACTATTAGAACCTCTAGCCCCCGAAATGTCCAAAAGTGCGTTCTCGCGGATTGTCGTCGCATCGACCATTAGAAACGTCTAGCCCCCGGAATGTCCAAAATCGCCTGCTCGCGGATAAATACACTCAGCCGATGCGAAAACTGGAGGGGTCCAGCGCTTAAGGCAACTATCCTCTTAGCTGAAAAGTGGTTATTCTTGCAATTGAGGATGTGACGGACATTCTGAGGTCAGCAAATGGGTAAAAAGCCCATAAATTTGGCAAACAAGCGAGCGGCCATGGAGAAACATGGCGAGCAGGGGTGGAAGGCGCTGCAGGGCGGCGATTTCGCTAAAGCCGCCAGCTCCTACGAAAAAGCCGTCGAGCTCGCCCGCGCGGTCTGCGATCATGGGGCAGAAGCGGTGTTTTCCAGTTATCTGGGCATTGCCAGACAGAGCACCGGAGAATTCGAGGCGGCAAAGCAGCACTTTCGCAATGCTGCCGAAATCGCCAAGAGCTATGGGCTGTCGAAGGTCGAGTCGCACGCGCGCCTCCTTCTGGCTGAGCAGGAGCGGGACGAAGGTCACAGCGACCAGTCAATAGAGGGGTTTTTGAAGGCGCTGGACGCCGCATATACCTGCGGAGATGTCGCAGGGATGGAAATTGCTTTCGGCAATCTCGGGCGGCTTTACCTGGAGAAGGGCTGGGCTGAGCAGGCTTTTGAAGCGTTCCGGCACGCGCTCGAAGTAAAGGAGGACACGCCCAACAAGGCAGCCTGGCTGGGCAGTCTGGGGCTCGCGAGCGCGGAGCTCGGGCAGCTTGACGAGGCAATCGATTACTACATTCGCGCCTTCAACGAGGCAGCGTTAAGCGACGATCGGAAGGCGCAGGCGATTTGTCGCGGCAGCAAAGGCAACGCGCTGTTTGAGGCCAAACGTTTTGATGAGGCCGCGCAATGCTATGAGGATGCTCTCAAATTGTCGGATGCGGCAGGCGATCAAAGGCGCAGCGCCATTTGGTTGGGCAATATAGGCAACACCTGGCTCAAGAAAGGTGATGTGGGCCGGGCAATCGAGTGTTGCACCAAGGCGGTCGAGCTCGCTCACAAACACAGCGACCGCCAATCTGAAGCTGCGCATCTCGACAGCCTCGGCGACTGTTACTTCGCACAGGGCAATTTGAATATGGCGCTGGAGAAATACACGCAGGCGTTCGAAATCAGCACCTCCATCGAAGATCGGCAGGGGCAAAGGATCTATCTGTCCAACCTCGGAAAAGTGCACCAGCAGATGGGACAGCTGCAGCCGGCGTTCGACTTCTTCAGCTCGGCGATCGACCTGTTTGACGAGCAACGCTCCTCTATTAGAGCGGACGACCTCAAGACAAGCTTCGCCAATCGCGGGCAGGAGCTTTATCGGGACATGATCAAAGTATGCATCTCGATGGGCCGCCGCGTCGAGGCTCTCGAATATGTCGGGCGCGCGAAATCTCGTGCTTTGCTGGACTTGTTGAGCAATTCGCCCATCGACATCACGCAACTGCTGGATGAAGATGACGAATCGCTCAAACGCCTGATTGAGCGCGAGGCCGATCTGCGCAACAAAATCGCCTACTTCGAGCGCCTTTTCTGGCAGGGACCCCCTGCCTCGGAAAGCGGGCACCGTGGCGTTGCTCTGCAACCGGACGACACGCAACGCATCTACGCGGAATGGCGTCAGGTCGTCAATCAGCTTCGCCGCCGGCATCCCAATTATGCCAGTCTTGTTTGCGCATCGACGCTCTCCTTTGATGAGATAAATGCGCTCTGGGCGCAACAGGCAGGGGAGGAGCGCTCAAACGACACCGCGCAACAGGCAGGGGACAAACGCTCAAACGACACCGCGCAACAAGCGGAGGACGAAGACTCAAACGACGCCGCGCGACGCCAATCGGATGCCGCCAGCGATCGATCGCGACCGCATCTTCTTAATAGGAATACAGCAATCGTCGAGTTCTATTGGACAGATCAATATTTAATGGCTGCCAGCCTAAGGTATGGCGCTCGACAGCCACAACTGCATTACGTGACGGATCCGGAGATCTTGGAAGCTCTCGAGCTTGACCTGTCCAACTTCCTGGAGATGTCCGCCACAGAGGGCTGGGAAGTACCGGTCAGCCTCTGCAAGCGCCTGTACGAAAAGCTGCTCGGTCCTGTTCTTGATGACATTCCCGAAAACATTACACACCTCCTGATGATCCCGCACGGCAGCCTGTATCATTTGCCGTTCAGCGCTCTCAATGACGGGAAATCCTTTATGTGCGAGCGTTTCGCCATCAGCTATCTGCCGACGACGAGCCTTGTCCCTGTGCTGGCCCAGGCGGACGGACAGAGCACGGCTTCCCGGGACGAACCAGCCAAATATCTCGTGTCTGCTATCAGCGACTACTCCATCACACGAAAAGAAGGACTCGTGCTCAGCTCGCGTTTGCGCTCTGCAGCCGGGTTGGATGATCTGAGCTACACGCTCGAAGAAGCGCAAACGGTATTCGACCTCGGCCGTCAAACGTCGTCGGACGCGCGTTTGTTGACCAATCAGGAAGTAAAAGAGGCATTTCCGTCTCTCTTCAGCGAGTATCCGGTGGTGCATTTCGCAGGACATGCAGTTTTCAATCCCGAAGAACCTCTTGCATCGGGGCTCGTCCTTGCCGACGGCACTATTTTGACTGCCGCCGCAATCCTGCAAGGCAATGTATTGCGAACGCGCTGCGGCAAACTTCTCGTGCTGTCAGCTTGCCAAACGGGTGTCAGCAAGGTCACCGCCGGTGGTGAGATTCTCGGACTGGCACGAGCGCTCATGTACGCGGGCATGCCCAATCTCGTGCTCAGTTTGTGGGAGGTCGCGGACCGCTCTACGGCGACATTCATGAAGGACTTCCATTCAGCGTGGCAGGGCGGGCGCGTTCCCATTTATGAAGCGCTGCGCACGGCGCAGACTCAGGCACTAAAGAACGGACATCCTGTGCATGCCTGGGCGCCTTTCGTGCACATGGGCATTGATTGAACGGCATGCCTGAGCTCACTCTGCATTTGGAAGCGTCGCCGACCGAACAGCAGATCGCCTATCTGGCTGAGATTTTGAACTCCCATAATGAGAAGCACAATTTGGTATGGGATCCTCAGGCGCTGGCAATTTTCGTGCGCGATGCGGACGGCACAATATTAGGTGGCATCACGGGCAGTACCAATTGGGGTTGGCTGCATGTTAATTTGCTTGCCGTGCATTCTTCTTTGCGCAACCAGGGCTTGGGAAGAACGCTCATGGAGATGGCTGAGACCGAAGCAATCAAGCGCGGGTGCAAAGCCGCATTTCTCGATACGTTCAGCTTTCAAGCGCTCGGCTTTTACAAAAAGCTGGGCTATGAACTGTTCGGTACTCTTGATGACTTTCCTCCGGGGCACAAACGCTACTTTCTCCGGAAATCTCTCCAGCCAATCTGATGCTTTCGTTTAAGCGGAACCTTCTTGGCATTCCAGCGTCGGGAGATTGTGTGATAGTCTTGTCATTCGCCGGGTCTATCAGGACAGGACCGTAACAGAGAGGGTCGGAGAATGCGTTTGCGTAACATTCGAATTTTAGTATCGTCACTTTTTGCGTTCGCGATTCTGGCGGCACCAAATATGGTGCTTGCTCAAGGGCACCCCGGTGGCGGTGATGATCCTATGGAGATTTACCGCAGATCAGGAGTGAGCCAAGAACAAGAGGTGCGAATCAGACAATTCGCCAAGGAATTTGAAGATGCCGCTCGCGTAAAGGAGCAAACAATGGTCGGGCTGATGAAGGAAATGCACAATCTGTCCCTGCAGCCCGATCCGGATGAGAAAGCCGTGCTCTCAAAGCAAGCTGAGATAAATCAGCTCAACGGCGAAATGAGCACCGAGCGCATCAAGCTGCTGCTGAAGATTCGTTCCATCCTATCGAAAGAGCAAAAGGAAAAGCTCGTCTCACTCATGCGCGAACGTTCAGCGCAGCAAGCCGGCGGGCAATAGCGAGGCGCGGTGCACAAACGCGCGACGCCGGGCGCGGGCACGAACGCGCAACAGCGGGCACGAACGCGCAACAGCGGGCACGGTGCCCTTAATTATGATGCGAGGATAACTTCTTTCCTCCCGCATGCTAAGAGGTACGAGGTCGGAAGGAAGAATGCCGCCTGTGCTACATGCGGCTATTTGCCGATGAACTGCACTGTTACTCCCCGTCAAGCGCCGGCTGGGTGGCAATGAAGTGTACGGTGGCGAAAGTTTTGCTGAAGTCGACCCGCGACACCGAGCCTACCGGTATGGAGATGCGCCAGAAGTTTTGCACAGGCATGTCCAGCGCGTGAATAATGACCGATCTTACGATTCCGGCGTGCGTAACAAGCGCAATTGTCCTGCCATCGTGCTCGATCAGAAGCTCGTTCAGCCGCTTACGAATGCGCTCCACCATATCGGCGACAGATTCGCCGCCAGGCGGCCGATTGAGAATCGGGTCGGCTGACCAGTGGGCATAGATGGCCGGATCGTTCTTCTTTATGTCCAGATAGGTGCGGCCTTCCCAGTCTCCGACGTCCCACTCGTTCAAACCTTCGACAGGCTCGGCAACAAGCCCGATTTCACGGGCAATGATTTCCGCGGTGGAAACCACCCTCTTTGCTGTACTTGATAACAATCGATCGGGATTTTTCTCCTTGACCCATCGCGCAAGCGCGTGCGCCTGGCGGATGCCTTCGTTCGTCAGCTCTGCCCTTGGATCATTGTAAAGCCGCCCCTCTTCCGTCGCCTGCGTGTGTCCGTGTCGAATCAAAAGAAGAGTCGTGATCTTTTCTTCAGGATGCAAAACTTCCTTCTGGGATGCTGCACTCTGCACATCCCTCTGCTTCGCCACATCTTCTGACGCCCTGCTCGTCACGAGCGCTTCCATCCTCTTCCCTTCACTTACTAACTATGTCACATTCCTGGTTGCCGTTCTCTTGCCTCATGCCTCAATTTTCGCAATGGCTAATCCTGCCAATCAATCTCCATCCAGAGTGCATGCCTCAGCGCTTGTGAGAAGGTCAATATCCAGTTCGTTGTTCAAACCATACACCTCACGTATCGCCAGCAACTTCTTCACTTGTGATGATGTGAGAGGCTTTACGCCGCCGACAAGGTGCGCAACCAGCATTGTCTGTGCTTGATGCTCCAGTGTCTCCAATTTGTAGAATGCATCCCAGATGTCTTTGCCAAGGCACAGCGCGCCGTGATGATCCAGCATAATCGCGTCATGCTTTTTTACAAAGGAGGCAATGTTCTTAGATACCTCCTCTGTGCTTGGTGTCGCATACGGTGCTACAGGAATGGCCCCCAAAGTGCAAACGACCTCCGGCAAAATGCACTGAGTAAGCGGCTTACCGGCGACGGTAAAACCTACCGCAACAGTCGGATGGGCATGCACTACCGCGTGCACATCTTGCCGCAACACATAGGCTGACAAATGCATCTTCAATTCGGTAGAAGGCATCCGGCGAGAGGACGGATCGAGCGGGGTACCGCCCAGATCTGTTAGCACCAGCTCATCTTCAGAGATTTTCCCCTTGCAGACGCCCCGCGGCGTAGTAAGAATCACGTCACCCGCAAGTCGAATACTAAAATTTCCCTCAGTCCCGCAGATGTATCCGCGCTCATAACAAAGTCGCGAAACCGCCACCAGAGCGGCTCTAGCCTCATGTTCGTCCATCGTTTTCGTCATTCTAGCGCCACCCGAAACATGACAACAAAGTAAACAAAAGTTTATGGCACGTTATTATATCTATTAGACTGCTAGTGTCGGCTGATTGTGTGGCAACACTTCACGATGAGTTGCTATTCTGCCGATGTGGAAGCCCCGCAGGGAAAAACCGCTTAATGCGTTGTCCGGAATGCGACATCAGGAATTCTGTAGCTGCACGTAACTGCAAAGAGTGCGGATACAAATTCAAGCAGAAACCACTGCCAGTTGCCTTGATTGCTGGCGCAGCGGGAGTGGTTGTTGTGGTCATTCTCGGCATCTGGTTGATTGCGCAGGCATTTACACAGAGCGATCCGCAAGTCGCTCTGCAAACCGTAGCCAAACGCGTAGCGCGAGGACCAAAGACGCCGGAAGAGGCCGCAGCCATGCGGGCCGACCTGGACAAGTCAATCAAAGACTTCCTGAGACGTTTTGGAACCAAGGCTCCGGATGCGCTCATTGCTCAGATGCAGACGGCGCTGCCAAGCTCAGCATTTGAAGTCCACGTTTTCGAGCTGCCGCGCGGACTGAAGATTGTGGAAGTCGACACGGTTTTGCTGGCATCGGAGTATCTCGTCTTCACAACAGGGACACAAGCAAAGGCTGTTTCATTGCCTGGCGCGGAAGTGTTTGACGGTGCGCGCGTCATCAATGATAAGACGGGGCCGGTTCTTGTTGTCGTAGGACACACAAGCGGTCCCTCAGGGCGACGCCCGCAGGTCAAAGTCTATTCGCTGATGCCGGATGACATACACGACCAGAGCGAGAAGTCGGTACCGCCCTACAAAGGCGAGGGCACTGCGGCGTTCTCGGCTAACGACAAAGACATAATTATGGATGTATCGCTTCACTCCATGGGTGTGGCGGACAATGTTTTCCTGCCGCTGCCTCGCGAAGGGTCCAGCATTGACGATGAGGTCATACGAAGCCTCTTTGTATGGGACAAGGGGCGGTTTACTGTTCGACAAGACAAACCGAAGTCCCAGCTGGCTGCACTATATGCGGTGACACAATATTTGAAATCAGCAGAGCAGGGCGCTTCGTTCAAAGAATATCTGTCACCATCGGCGGTGAAACAGATTGATGATGCACGGACGAAGATTGGACCAAGCATACCGGGTTTCACAATTGTCGCCCTGAAATCGTCGGGTTCCGGAC
>DATNRC010000171.1:0-6277 GCA_036703705.1 Candidatus Obscuribacterales bacterium | reverse complement strand
TTTCTCGGAAGAGAATTTCTCTCCTACATTGTCGGCCTTGTGCTTGTCGTTGTCATTTCTCGATCCGCCCGCCGAGAAACGGAATACCGTCTGGAAGCGGAGAAGCTTTCGAAGCAAATAGAAACGCTCAGTCAAGACCTGGAGCGGAACAGGGTGGCCTCGGAAATCAAGGCCAACGTCGATCATCTGTTGGTCGCCTTGATGCTTAACGTCGATTACATCAACAAAGTGAGATTCCAAAGCACAGAGCTGGCTATCGAAGGGCTCAAACAGGCAAGAGCCCTGGCTCAGGAATCGTTGGCAGAGGTCAGAAAGGCTCTGGCCATGATTCGTGACTTTGCCTTATGAAGGTTCCGCATCCGGTATGTGTGTCTCCACGGATCTTTTGCTCTTTCGATGCCAGTTGCTGTTTGAGACGGACAGCGCTAAGGCAATGCCAGCAGTTGTGCCGGGTTAATAGTCTATTCAGCTGAGCGCTGCCGCCACAGCTTCTTTGCCTGTGCCCTGCAGCCAGTCGTGCCAGCGTTCTGCGCGAGCTATTCGGCTTTCCAGGCCGGCAAGCGCAGCGCGTCTGAGACTGTTTGATTTGCCGGCGGGCCGCGAGTTTTGCAGTGATTTAGCGAGCTTCGCAGTTTTGCTGGTCCCGGAGACAGTTGTAAGCTTCGTCTTGAGCTCTTCACTGAGAGCAAATTCGTGCTCCGACTGTAATTCCGCCAGTATTTCCAGGAAAGGAATGGGCTGAATTGCAGAGAGCGTCGCATGCGTGAGGAGACTGTCGATGGTTAGCCAGGTGAAGTATGCATGCAGCGGGGACACTTTGGACATGTCGCGCAATGCGCGCGTCCATCGTACCGCCGTGATGACGCCGGTGGGAAGAATCGAAGCGAGGGCCTCACCAAATGTAGTGGCTTCGATGCGACACTCGCCGACGGCGGCGATCAGCGCATCGAGCGCGAGCCTTGCCACCTCCGGATTCTTCGATGACAGGGCCATGGCAATGAAATAGCGGCCGTTGCCGGCCATTGGCACGTCGGGATCGAATACGAATTCGATGTCCCCATGCCAGTAGCTCCCAACGCTGTCGATGTTTTGCGCAAATCGTTTTGCATGCATAGCCAATAAAGATTCACGATTGTGCAGCCAGGCCAGTGAGATGTTGGCTGCGCCGCCCCAGGTGTTTGAGTTGTCGTGCAATTGCACCGTGGGATACAGGTCATATCGCGCGACAGCCTTAAATCTTCTCTGTACGTCCTCCGCAGTCTGGAGCCGGCTGGTGGAAGCCCTGTTGCTGATGAATTCCGGATCGTTGGAGGGGACGGGTAAGAAATTGGGCATTTGATGCGCAATCAGCCTAAATCGAGCGTTGGCGAAATCAATCAGCTCCGCAGGGTCGAAGCCGTACTCCGCTTTGCTCGGACCATCAGGACCGAAATCCGGCAGCCTGGCGAGAAGTTGATTGCTGGTTCCGAGCGGCTCGCGGGCGCGATAGGCTGCAACCCACAGCTCCGGAGTATTGATTGGGCCGAATTGGTCGGCTCCCAGCGCGGAGCGCAGTGCGTCGCCCATTTCTCCAGTGATCGTTTGCGCTCGATTCAAAGCGGCGGATCTCCTTTCGGGAGCGAGACGCAAAAGCGCGGTAACTACGTCTGCTATGTCGGGATCGATGCCTGCTTCTCTATATGCCATCCATCGATCGACAATAACTTGCGGATCGATCCAGCCTCCCTTGTGCGTCGGCGCCGCCAGAAGAGGCATTGATTGTTTCTTCGCCAGCCTTCCGGCCACACCCAGGCACCTTTTCACGAACAGTCCAAGCTGTCGGGACGGATTTAGCTCTTCTACTTGACCGGTCCAAACTGCGGCAATACACGAAATGCACGACACCCAGCCGAACATCCATTGGGTATTGGCAGCTGAAACTTTCTGCCGCAGCGCGTCCGTCTTCTCCGTGAAGTTATCATCGCGCTCATTGCCGAGTCGCGACACGGCATCCAGCACAAGCTCTATCTCAATTGGCTCGCATTGGCCGTTCAGGATTTTCATCATGGCATAAATTAGATCATCTACCTTGTCGATCGGCCTTATGGCGTTGAGGGGATCCAAGCGCGGGATGTTCATAGAATCAAGATTTACCGGAGTCATTAGCGGTACGCCCGTGTTGAGAGCTTCGATGCATTCGTCAATTTGCGCCAGGCTTCGAAACTTCCGATCAATGTTCGCGGCTCTTGCAGTCAATTGGGAGAGATCGATTGCGGAATGTTGTGTATGTCCAAGAGCCGCGGATGCAGCACTGCCGTGACCAGAAGAGGGAGCAGCGAAACCAGCGCCGGCACCCGAAGAGGGAGCAGCGAAACCAGCGCCGGCACCAGCGCCGGTGCCTTCGCCATTGTCAATCTCATCTTCTTGTGCGCCCATCTTTGCCAGTAGCGCATCAGCCTGCTTTCGTTCCAAACCAGAAAGCATGTCAATGCGCTGCCGAAATTCCCGCCGCACTTCTGCTTCAGCCAAGAGGCGGGAATCGCCAAGAATGGTTAGGGCCTTTTTGTGAATATCTTTGCTTGGATGACTGAATGCGCAAATTATCGCGTTGCCAATTTCAACTTTCGAATCAGTGCTCGAAGCAGCTAATTTGCTGAGCAGCTTGAGCGCGAGCTCTGCTGGCTCTTTAGCTTTGCCCAAAAACGCCGCCGTGATCGTCGAGCAAATGTCGCTGGCATTGAGCGCATCGGCCGGCAATTCGAGAAGAGTATTCGAAGCAAAAATGGAAACGTCTTTGTGAGTGGCGCTCAATAGCGCCGAGTAATGGTTTACGTAGTGTCGCGCATTCGACTTGACCAGCCCTCTGTTTATCCTTATGGCAAAGTCGGCGGTGGAAACTTGCTGATAATACGAACGTTTTGCCTCACGTTCCGCGCACTGTGATAAAGCCTGGAACGAGAAGGCTGTCAGGCGTTCGCGATCGAGTTTGCCGTTCTCAGCAAGAGCAAGCAAAGTCTCAATCCAGATGTCCGTGCCGGAACGAGTCGCTTGCTGGCTGGCGTTGCCGAAGATCGAAGCGCTGCCGCTATTCCAGGCACGCCGGAAAATCTCATGAGAGATTTGCTCGGGCTCAGTGAGGTGGCGCATGACCGTCGGATCGGCAAGCATCGACCAGATATTGTTGCGCAAATGCTCGTCGTTGCTCAAAATCTCTTGCATCTCAGGAAGGGGCGGCAAGCCCTGCACCATGGACGTGAAATACGCTGTGTCGCGCTCAATTTTGCAGAGCCCTTCCTTCTCTAATTTGTAGAGAACAAACCAGTGCGTTGCCGGGGCAATTTTCAAAATGTGAGCGCACCAATTGTCCAGCCATGCCGGCTTGCGTGTTGTGAGAATCTCAAAACATTGGTCCACCGATGGCAGTGCCGTCATACCCAGTTTTTTCAGCTCCTGAAAGCTGCATGATGAGAGCACCGCCAGGCGTGCCGATTCCAAGCATCTAGTATCCAATTCTTTGGGGAGATCGACCTTTCCCTGCTTCACTTGCTGGTAAAAGGCAACGTCTTTTTGTGCTGCTTTGTCCAATAACCACGAGTTGACTCCGTCATGGGCACACCCGTTCAGAGCGCTAAGCCACTGCAGTGCACGCGGCGCCAGTTTCTTTCTCTGATTCTCCGTCATGGACGCGAAGTAGTGAATGCACTTGGCGGGATTGTTTTTGAGGATGATTGCGTCGATTTCGCCGTGAGTCATTTCTCTTCCTCCGCTTGCGCACACAATTCTGCCGCCAGCACATGACTGCAGGGTCCGCGCTCTCCCTGATGTTTTGCAAACCAATCACAAGTACAACGAAAGTTGTCAGCGGTGATTTGCACATAGTGGTCGCCCTGGCTTCCTTTTATATATGCCTCAATCTCTCCACCGTTTTTTCGCGACAGGCGCACGCCCGAATCATGGACAATTTCGCGCGCCTTTTGCATACGCGGATGGAGCTCTTCCACGAGCTCGAGATCGAAAGGAAGCTCGCGGTGGAAAAATGCCTGCTCGGCGAGATCGAAGCCAACCAGGCCCCTTGTGCCAAGCACCTGCAGGGCCGCTGTAATTTCTTCTTCGGGCAGTCCCAGGTCTGCGCTCAGCTTTGCCGGATCCAATTTTTCTTGCCAAACGAGAGCGCTGCGGACGCGTGCCAGAGCTTCTGTCCCGAGCTTTTGCGCAAGCTCGCTCAGGGCTTGACCTTCACCTGAAAATCCGCGCGCCGCGTTCGGGCTCATCACGAAGTGAAAGCTTCCATCCTCAAACGGCAATTCAAAAGCGGTGATGGCATGGGGACTGGAATGAACCCTCACCGCTCCGACGTGCTTCATTATCGGCTCCAGAGCTTTCAAGCGGCTGATTGCGCCTATTGGAACTGCTGCCGCTGATTCGCGCTGGCTGAGCCTCACGCCGCGATCTTGTGGCGTGAGGTAAGTGATGGTGCCCGCTTGCAAGATGTTTTGCTGCGGCAATGTGCGCAACACTTTCGCCAGTTCCAGCGCCGGTACTTCCATCTGCGGCTTCAGCTTGGACTGATAAACCTGCACCTCCACAAAGCTTTTAAGCCAGCGAACGGGCAGCTTGACTTGCTTTTCCACGACCGCGTGTTCGCCGTGCTCGATTTCCACTCTGTCGGCGCCCACGCGCAGGGATACCTGATCGGAATTCATCAGGCTCGAAAGAGCAGAACGCATGGGCGGATTGAAATCGACGTTGGTTGTTCCTTTGCTTATCCAGTCGCCGTCCAGACCACGCTCGTTCAAGTCCAATCGCGCATAAACGCCGGAGCAGACGGAGAAGACTTCGAAACGAAGGCGCCGCCCGTCGCTTGTTACGACGGGGTCCGCAGCAGCAAGCATGCGCTCGCGAATCTCCCCGGGAGAGAAAAAGCGTGTGCGGCTGATAGCGGATAAATTCAGAAGAAAATCGGCAACGCGCTTTGGATTGCGGAACTGCCCCGTGAAGAAATAGGGATTCTTCTCGATGCCGCCGCTCGTGGCCAGCTGCAAATGGCGTTTTGATGGTGCGTCCGAGACGAGGACGGAGGCGAAGGGATATTGATATTCGACGCTGACGGTGGCTGCCAAAATGAAAAACCCCGCTGTGCCGCCGGTTCTACCCAATAAGGCGCGTTTGCGCGAACAGCGCCTCAGGTATTATGTACCCCGCCCGCACCTCGCGGCCGATCATTTTATTGTGCACAAGACGCGCCATGCCCCCTCACATTTCCCTCACGGCTCATCTGTAATCTCGTCAATGTGAGCGCTCGCGAGGGCAGCGAACAGAAGGAAACAAGTCTCATTCAGGTGGTGGCTCAAGAGGTGGTGAGAATTGGCGGCAAACGTGATGATGTGCGTGCCGCCGCAAGGTAAGGGTCGTCCGGGGGATCCAGGAGAGGAGCCCGGGCGGCTCTTTTATATAGAACGCATTGGCAACGATTGCACAACACCCAGGCGATTGCAAGCAACGTTCCGGCAAAGGCGCGTGCATCAAGAAAGCAAGGACGGAAGCCGTTTTTCGGAGAGCGGCAAATCCATCTTGCTATTTTTTAACTGCTTCCCGTTATCGCCCGACGTTTGTTGGGCGTAACCTTGGTAACTCTCCTGGATGCATATGTGACTTCGTCAGTGAATCACCCTGCTGATTCGTCTGATTGGTTGCGCGGTTCGAGTCACGCCTGACGATGAACATCGTTGCAGGAGGATAATCCTATGGCAAAAAAATGTGTTTCCGGCAAGACAACCGATTGGTTGTCTGCGCGCGTATCGGCGCGCTTCATCTTTCTATTGTTAGCGCTCGGTCTCTCTTTCTTTGGAGCAACCGGCAGCGCAGAGGCAACCGGCGGCATGACGCTGCAAGGCGTCAATATCTCCGGAGGCGAGTTCAATCTCACTACTGTTCCTGGCATTTACAACACCAACTACGTCTATCCATCAACGGCGGAATTGGACTATTTTGCCTCCAAAGGAATGACCGTCATCCGCGTCCCATTTTCATGGGAACGCATGCAACAGTCCGTGAATGGTCCTCTGGATCCCACTGAAGTGGCGCGAATGGACGCGGTTGTTAATGCGATTACGGCAAGAGGAATGTCCACTGTTCTGGATCCGCACAATTATGGCGCTTACCACAATGTGACCGTCGGCACGCCCGGAGGTCATCCAAACTCGATGTTCGCCGATTTCTGGCGGCGCCTGGCGGAGCATTACAAGTCGAATCCGAAAGTTGTTTTTGGTTTGATGAACGAGCCGATCGGCTCGAATAT
>DATNRC010000170.1:0-7293 GCA_036703705.1 Candidatus Obscuribacterales bacterium | reverse complement strand
GGAGCTGCACACGGAGCTTTTCACGACCCTGAAAGACAGGCTGCCGAAAGAGTTTGTGCTCAAGCAGGAAATGCTCAAGCTCAGCCTCATTCGTACCACTCGCACAGGTCGCGGAGAGCGTGCAACGCCTGCGTAACTAATCAATCAATTCTCTGGCGGACTCAGGACAGAGCTGCTTCAATTTTCGAAGCGCTCGCATCTTGATTTTTCTTACGCCCTCTTTAGTCAATCCCAGAGATCTGCCAATAGCCTTGAGACTCTTTGGGTTGCCGTCTGAGAATCCAAAAGAGAAATGCAATACATATTGCTCTTGCGGAGAAAGTGTGCCCATCAATTTGAGCAAAAGCTCCCGAGCCTCCTTCTGCTGCACAGCGACATCCAACAGCACTGCCCGCTCCTCGGACATAATGTCGCCAAGGTATAAAGGCGCCTCCCTGTCGTCCTCTGCCGAATCCAAGCTTTCGACACCCTGACCTTTCACAAAGCCCATCGCGAAGCTAACGAATTTGAGCGGCAGCAACGTATCGGCAGCAATGTCATCGGCTCTCGGGATTCCGCCAAGACGTTCTTCAAGTTTTTTCATCGCCTTCCTCACCTTGTCCAATCCCTTATGGAAATACACAGGCCAGCGAATGACACGCCCAAACTTCATTCGATACACGTAAATTCCGTTTCTCATGCACAAAAACGTGCGTGCCGACAACCGGCGTGTTGGTCTATTCGATCTTTGCAGCCAGCGCAGAAATGCAATTTCCGCCTCCTGCACCAGATCGGCTCTTTCTTGAGCAGAGCCTGCCCTCCGCGCACAGCGATCTGCCATCGAGATATTGTGCTTCACAAGTAAGTCTATGGCCTTCTTGTCCCCACGCATTGCCAACTCAAGAAGCTGCCTCTGCACCTCGTCACTCAAAGGGCGGTACTTCCTGCACATGGCATCGAGCGCCTTCTCTGAGTCGTCTCTTCGCGAATCATCATCCTCGGCACGAGTGAATGTATCTTCCTCAATGTCACTATCCGAGTCAGAGTGTCGACCGACTGCCCTTAACAGGCGGCCCGGCGATAATTCCGGATCGTTGGCATTGTGCTCACTCATGGCTCTGTTTCCACCGCGAATTATGGAGCAAACACCTAAGACGGGCTTCCACAGCCACTATAGCACAGCTTGCAACTTTTGCGCCGTGTCACGCATTTCGGTCCTCACATAAAAGAGCGGGACCAGTCTCTGCGAGAAAAGGCTCTACCAGCACCCTTTCTCGCTCACAATTTGCGTTTCTCGATAAAACCACTGCTGGTGCCCTGATGTGCAACTTTATTGCTACGAAACTTCGTATTGAGGCGCGCACTTTAGGCTCGAAGGAGAGGGAAGAGCACTTCGCGCCTTCCTTACAGCATTCAATGCACCAGGCAACGAGATCGGACTGCGATAATGTGAGCGCGGCGCTGGTCCCAGTGCCCATGCGTACTGACACGCACAGTTGACGATTTTCGTTTTTTGTACCCCTATAAGAAGTAGAGGGCGCAACGCTTTCGCAACAAGAGGAAATAGAGGAAAGACATGGCCCCTTGAGGAATCCCCAGAAAGCCCACACTCGAAATCAAGGAGAATCCCGACGCTATTGGAGAATCAAATCAAAATCAGGGAAACAATAGATGTACCCAAACGAATGTCATAACCGAGAGCAGACTTACATTCACTAACTCCAGTCCAATCGGCTATTCACCACAACCAAGATATTGAAGTTGAATGGCACCGGCGGGGGTGGTGGCATAGGTTCTAGCAGATAATTTGCAGTTTCCGCAAAGGGAGCGGGCTGTCGGGCGATGCTATGCATCGCCCAGCCCAAACGCCTCGGACTCCGCAGGCAACAGCGCACGGCGCGTGAACTTGTCGACTAACGCATCAGCACATATGTCTTGCATGCGCGGTCAACTTAGCGGAATTAGCGGTGCACTTAGGTACTTGCTATTGCGTCGCGAGCACCTCGCCAAGGAAGATATTGAGTACGTCTTAAACGGACTTTGCAAGCCGATAGACCGTTTTGGGGTGCTTTCGTTCGGCGTGAAATCAGAAAACATTGAGGGATACCTTGCAGCACGGGTTCAAAAATCAGAGCGTCTAATAAATTGCGGATTTGCTCACGGCGTGCCAGGCGTTCTCGCCATATTGTCTCTAGCGTGGAAGAGCGGGTTTGATTCTCGATCTGTGAGATCAGCCGTGCAGAAACTGACTGACTATTTGACGGAATTTGTCGCCGAAGACGAGCATGGAATCGGCTGGCCGGATGCGCGAATTTATCCTGAAGGCACCTCAACGAAAATAGCTATGGACGCATGGTGTTACGGCAACGCCGGAATTGCTCGCGCCATCTGGCTTAGCAGCACCGCATCGAGGAAGAAATCTGATGCAAGCGTGGCGCGCTCTGCAATCCACTCCGCCATCAGAAGAGAGCTTTCTTTCCAGAGGCTGAAAACGCCATGGGTGTGCCATGGACTCGCTGGCTTGCTTCTAGTCCTCATGCGTTTTTACAATGATTCTACAGACAACTTGGTCGGTGACGGCATCGACCAAATCACTGATCGTTTGCTCGCGCAATATGAGGATGGCAATTTACTTGGGTTCGCTGACCGCGCTGAGCGGGGCAATCCAACGAACGATGTCAGTCTATTGAATGGGGCTACCGGTGTGGCTCTTGTCCTTTATTCCGCAGCGACGGACTTGGAGCCGCGGTGGGATGCTCTTCTCGGAGTTTCCTAAAGTATGATTGACGTTAACGAAATCGCTGAATTATCTTACGAGCCGATCGGCGGCGTTCTAGTACGGATGCCTCTTTTGCCGATTGAATGCAACACCTTGCGCGAGCCTCGGGGTCTTTACGAAGACGCCGCTAGATTAGCGTTGTTCGCTGCCAGCCCGTCGCTATACCGCAGCTGGACAAATAGTGAAAAACGCGAGAAGTCAAAAACAAGACTCGCTGTCGCCAAATATATGAAGAGAATGTCGTCGCGCCCAACGCCGTATGGGCTTTTCGCTGGCGTGAGCTGGGCGAGAATATCGGAAGCCACAAACATCATGCGCGGAACACAGGTTCGCTTATCAGTGCGACCTGACAGCAACTGGCTTTGCAAGCTAGTCGAGAGACTTGAACAAGATACAGACCTCAGAGAACAGCTGTTGGTGATAACAAATATGGAGGCGCTGATCAAAGGCGGCCGCGTTTGGGTTCCAGTGAAACGAGCCAATGCGTTGAAGCCAGTGAACAGTGTGAGAGCTACTCCGCCAGTTTTGTACGTTTTGGAATCTGCGCGGCTTCGACCGATCAGATTTGGCGAATTGGTCTCGTCTGTTGAACGCAAATTTGGCGTCAAGCAGGCAAAGGCGAAAGCGCTAATAAACACCTTGCTTCAGGAATCGATTCTTCTTTCATCACTTCGCTTTCCGCTTGGAACGCCAGACCCATTGAGACATGTTTTCGAAACCTTGAAGAAAATGGCTCCTCAATATCCACTATTAGGCGCCCTCTCGGAAGCTCGTGCGAGGCTTGATAGCGCCACCATATTGAATGCAAATTCGGCGAATGAATTTGAACAGATTCTGGAGTCAGTTGAAAAGCTACCGCCAGAAGAATGCAAGGATGTAGTGCAAACCGATGCCGCGTTTGAGCTGCAATGCGGACAAATCGGTTTGAATGTCATCACAGAGATGTCCAAGGCGGTGTCCTTATTGGTCAAGTTATCCCCTTTTCGGCATAATCGCTTAAATGCGTACGCGCGAGCGTTTGAGCAGCGTTATCAAACAGGCAGAGTCGTCCCCATCCTGGAGTTGATCGACGATACATTTGGATTGGGCTCTCCGTACAGCCCGAAATATCAAGCGCATGAGGGGTGGCACTCACCGTCACGAGAGCAATTCCTTCTGCGGAAACTTTTTGATTCCTATCGGACTGGCACACGCGTTATCGAGCTGATGGATAGTGACGTGGCGGCGTTGACTGCAACCAGCCCCGGTGCTGACGCGCCACTGTCGGCCGATCTCTTTGTGCAAATTGTTGCAGCTTCTGCAGAAGCGATCAACTGCGACCAATTTGACTTACTAGTCTCAGCGCGCGTAGGCGAGGCCGGCGCCGGCAAAACTATTGCCCGATTCGCGCAACTTCTCGGTGAACCAGCGATGGAGACGCTCCACGCAATAAAAGCAGCCGAGGAAAAGCTCGTCGCTCCAGAGACGCTCGCGGAAATTTCATTCTGGCCGGACGTGGCACGGATGATGAATGTCGCTCTTGCACCGCAAGTCGGCTTGCCGTTGATTCCGATCCGCTGTGTCGAAGCTTCTTCGATTCCGCAAATTCCTCTGTCCGACATTGTGATTGGAATAGAACACGGTCGCTTTTTCGCGCAGTCGCTACGCACGGGACAAAGACTTCGTGCCCAATCGAGCACCCTTTTGAATCCCGAACATTACCCCGACGCGGGACGGCTTCTCGTAGATGTCGCTTTGCAGAACCATTCTAGACTCAGCGGCTTCGACTGGGGAGTGGCTTCATCAATGCCCTATCTGCCACGCGTCGTTTGTGGCAGGATAATATTGTCGCCTGCTCGCTGGAACTTGAACGATTTACCCGGCGAAACATCAGGATTGCGCGAGGCGTTTGCGAAATGGTGCGAAATCCACCAGCTACCCGACAAAGTTGTTCTCTGTAATGGCCCGAACGACGACAATCAGCTTTTGCTGGCTCTCTCGGATAACGGTGACTTGGACATTTTGATCGATGAACTGGTCAGGAACCGCCGAAAGCGTGCGGCGCTGATACTTCAAGAATACATCCCTACATACCATTGCGAAGACGCGGCGGGAAGACGGTTCGCGACAGAGCTGGTCGGAAGCTTCATTCGTCGACAAAAATCCGTGATGAGCACGACTAAATCAGCTCCGGCACGTTTGCCGCTTACTGGAACTACATTCATGCGTCCACTTGGATCTGACTGGTGCTATCTGCGATTAGATTGTGCAGCCGCTTTTCACGACGACATAATCAGCAGTTTTCGGCAGGCTGTCAATCCTCTTATCGAGGCCGGAAAGGTCAAGAAATGGTTCTTCGTGCGGTATGCAGACAACCTTCAGCATTTACGATTGAGACTCGACCTCGATACGGACGGTCTATTCAGTCACGTGCTGCCCCTTCTATGCCGCTGGGCTCAGGGACTTCTCGATCAAGAACGATGTTCTTCGTATTCTTTCCAGAGTTATGATCGTGAAGTGGAGCGATTTGGCGGCATTGAGGCAATCGGACATGTCGAAGCCATCTTTAGTTCAGAAAGCGATGCTGTTGCGGAAATGCTCGGTGCTAATCAGGAAGCCGACCGGCGGCTGGCCGCGCTGCTCTTTTGCGATGCGCTGATTGATTGTTTTGGCCTCGACCGGATTGCGGCACAACGGCTCTTGCATTCTGGACTTTCGACTACCGACAGACAGCTGGCGTCTGAACCGTACCGTGTGCTGAAAGCCGCGTGCATTACAGTCCTAGAGAAAAGGCGTGCCGAAGAAGAAGCGGGCGAACACGGTGCCTTTATTCGCATGGCCAACCGCTTCAGGGCCATGATTACGCCTCACGCGAACGCCATCAAAAAGCTTGAAAGAGAGCAAAAATTGGAATGCGGCATGGATAGTCTGTTGCACAGCCTAATCCATATGCAGTCCAACAGATTGTTTGGCATCAACTCTACGGCAGAAGCAATCACACGCGGCTTGCTCGCTCGCACATATGGTGCGGTCGAAGCAATGGAACGCGAGGCGCGCGAAAAACGTAAATCAACGGATTCGCATGCTCTCGTCAATATTGGTACGGCTTAACCAATTAACCGCCGACTGCAAGCAAACATCTTTAGATGCGAGTTCAGTCACTCGGAAATCGGGCGTTAATCCCGCCGCATACAAATTACGGTTCCTGTCAGCATCTACCGCCACAGTGAGATAGAGCTTTGCACCGTCGGGCAGTCTCAGCTCGTCATTGCACGTTGATAGACCTGCAGTAGGATGGCCGAAGTAAGCAGTATTGGCTCGACCTTTGAATGCGATTGCCAATGCTTCCGCGGAGCTTGCAGTGGCGTTGTCCATAATGATCGCAACCGGCTGTTCAGCACCGAAATCTGGAATCGAGTCATCAACGGAGCACAACTTACGTCGCCCGCGTGCCGTTTCAATTCCAGCCACTCCGCTTTCGTAATACCAGGGAACCGACAGCCGCGTGGATTCGAAATAGCCAACGATGCCAGGACCGAGAACTGGTCCGACCGCAGCAAGCATTGGCCACATGCTACCCCCGCCATTAGCTCGGAGGTCGAAGATCCACCTGTCCGCACCCGCATTAGCAAATGACGCAATCGTCCTGCGGATATTTTGCGCGTAGCTGATCAGACTAGCTTTCCCTTTAGCCGCGGATGCAGTCGGTATGGGAATGTATCCAATTGAATCTAGTAGTGCAGCTCGTCTTCTTGGTGCACGTCTTTTCTTTTGGATGCTGCTAGCTTGGGTTCGGCTTGACGGCATCCTGACGCCCTTTGCTGGCACGAGAAAACTATGACCATCTTTGAGTTCTTGCAGCACGTATTTGATGGCAGCGTATGTATCCGAAGGGGACTCGGCGCTGTCGGCCATCTTCAGACACGTGTCCCGAACAATCTCCCACTCGACATCTCCAGAGTTCAACGCATGGCGCTGGATGAGGGAAATGACTCTTTGCAGATATTCAATTGGAGTTTGTTTGCAACTGGCTCTTGGCATGCGCTGGTCCGTGAACGACTATGTTCCAAGATCATAGCTGAATTCTCACGTCGGACACCCACACAGGAACAGGGTTTTGCGAATTTGCACGCACTTTCACCTGCAAGCCAACATGGCGGTTTCGGCTATTCTCCCCAGGAGGCATACAGTAAAAACCCCTATTGCCAGAAAATCGATTCGCAAGGGTACAATGAAATTATGCATTGAATCGTCGGCGCCTGTGGACCATTGCCGTTGATCGATGCAGTATATACGAACCTGCGCTCAAATCAGATTGTGATTTGGGCGCATTTCTTTTTCTCAAACGAGCGCAGAGCAGGCAGCGATGCGCAACCTCACACGAGCGAAGCGAGCAGGACCGTGGTTTCACCATCCGGTAATGCTTATGTTGTCTGCTCATTTATGTGTTGCACCGGACTATTCTCCGCAGACCTACGAGGGAACGTGCAGCCGTAGCCAACATAATTGACAACAGTCTAACCCGCTGCCATGGTCGAACTCCGAGCTCATTGGAG
>DATNRC010000169.1:0-9491 GCA_036703705.1 Candidatus Obscuribacterales bacterium | reverse complement strand
TTCTCCGGACAGGCCCTTTCGAAAGTCAGGCAAGTGATGGACCAGGTTTTGAAAGGGCAGACAGCACAGGAAGCCGTCGGCAGTTTTGTGAAGAACAAAGTGGCGGTGGCGATTGCGCAGGCGATTCGCGAGCAAAGAAGAAACGTGGAAAGCTTCACCCAGGTGACGGCCGATGAGATCGGCAGCGCCTTCAAACAGCTGGCGCTGCAGCCTGCCTATGCCACGCACAGCTTCAATCCGGAGTCGGGCATCGAATCCATCAATGAAGCTCTCGAGCTCCTTGAAGCCGGCGCTCTTGCCGAGCAGATTGAAGCAATGGATATGGAATTGGCCTCCAACTAGACAATGGGAAGCCAATTTGTTGTGCGCATCATGCAGTCAGGCGCCATAAGGCAATCCTGTTCCATCATGATCATTATTTGATGGCGTCTGAGGCTGAGGCCGTTTTTCCCAGGCACCGCCCTGGTAAAATCGCTTCATGTACAGCGGAAGCACAGATGTGTCGATAAATTGTCCAGCCTGCCAGAAGCCCAACGACGCTGGGATGCGTTTCTGCATATATTGCGGCTGCGGTCTTTTCGAGGCGGAAGAACAAAGCAATAAAGGCGGACAGAGCTGTCCGAGCTGCGGCAAATTTGACGAATTGAACATCAAGTTTTGCGTCTTTTGTGGTTCGCAAATCCAGGAAGAAAGCGAAAAGCTCACTCCGCCGCAGGTTTCGCGGCCGAGCTGGGAAATGGACGCACCGCCACCGCTCCAGCAAAGAACAAGCACGACAAGAGCGCCCGTGCAGCCGCCGCCGGCACGAAAGCTCGAGAAGCGTGTCCCTCTTAAAGCACAAAAGGGAAGCAATCCATTTTTATGGATTGCCGCGGGCATATTGACGGGCGGGGCATTCGTGGTCGCGGCCGTATATCTCCATGTGCCGCAAGCATCCGCTCGCCTTGCCTTGCCGACAAGGGGGCTGGTGCTCTATACGCAAAAGCCCAATATCACTTTTGTTGTTCAAGACGAGGAAGGGCAGCATTACACGATCGGCAGCACAGGCGCTGGAGGCTCGCTGGCCATCGATGATTTGCCGCCCGGCAGCGGATACAAACTGAAGATGAGCGGCGAAAAGTCGGATACGGTATATTTCCCGCCCTTCGAGCTGGAAGAGAGCAAAGCCACAATCGTTGGTTTCCCGAACCGCGTACTTTTGCCGGCGCGCAATCTCTGAGAAGCGCTCTCGGAGCCGGCATGAGAGGACGAATTGAGCCCGGGCGCTCACGCAACAGGCATCCCTGGGTAGATATAAAGTGGCAGGGGCAATGTCGCGCCGCCGCTTTCAAGCAGCACTTTTGACTGCAGGCGAGTTTTGAGGGATTATTTGATTCGGGGACTCCAATTTCCATGGTCGAAGCCGGTAATATCGATAAAGCAAAAAACTGTCCCAGCTGCAAGCGCCTGCTGCCGGCCGGGGCGCGCTTTTGCGGATTTGACGGCACGCCCGTCGATGTTCCCAAGGATGGGCTCAAGCCGCTGGGGAAAGCGACCACGGGCGACGGCCAGCCGGCAAAAGTCTGCCCCACGTGTGGGCGCGGATTCCCTCCTCATGCCGCTTTCTGTCCATTCGATGCGGCGCGATTGATTGTTTCGCCCAAGAGCCCGGCTGCCGAATCGACGGTGCAGCCGGGAGTGATCACGGCCCCTCCTGTCGAAGAAGAGCCGAAGCGCTCGGAGGAGACGAGCAAACCGCCCAAGCCGGGGCAGCCCACGCGCAAGCCCACGCAAATGGCCGAGACATTCGATGAAGAGCCGGGATTGTTCCAAAACATGGTGGGCAAAGTTATTGACGGCAAATACGAGATTCAAAGCGTGCTCGGTGAAGGCGGGATGGCTGTGGTTTATAAGGCGTACCAGACAAAGATGGAACGCACGGTTGTCATCAAGCTCATGCAGGGCTGGCTTCTGTCGAACAAGAATGCAGTCGAGCGTTTCGAGCGCGAGGCGAAGCTGACGGCCAAGATCAACCACCCGAATATCGTCACCGTTTTTGACTGCGGCGTTCTCAATGGAAAAGGACCCTATCTGGTGATGGAATTCATCAAGGGCGAATCCCTCGGCGACAAGATTGCCAGGCAGGGCGCGCTTCCTTTTGCCACCGCCGCCAATATCATCATTCAGATTTGCCGTGGCTTGCAAGAGGCGCACAGCGCCGGGATCATTCACAGAGATTTGAAGCCGGACAACATCCTGCTCCAGGATCGCACCGATCGCCCTGACTGGGTCAAGATCGTGGACTTCGGCATTTCCAACCTGGTGCAGGGCTCCAAGCGCCTCACGAAAACCGGCAAAATGGTCGGCACACCTGAGTACATTGCTCCGGAGCAGCTGAAGGACAAGCCTATCGACATACGCACGGACCTCTATGCCGTGGGCATCATTCTTTTTGAAATCCTGACCGGGCGTGTTCCTTTCGAGGGCGAAAGCGCGGAGGCGATCTTGATGAAACATCTTCTCGAGCCGCCGCCGCCCCTGTCACAGGTTCGCGACGATCTTGGCGACAGCACGCCTTTCGATGACATCATTCAGAAGGCCCTCAAGAAAAATCCCGACGACCGTTATCAAACTGCTACCGAGCTGCGTCTTGATGTGGAGCAGGCGCTCAACAAAGTTCTGCTCAAGCGCGGTTAGGGCCGCTCTGCCAGAATATCAAGCACACTCAAGATGAGTTTGTCTCGCACCATCCGAAAGCGAGGCATGCCATTAAGCGGCTTTGCCCAGGTGCCGATCTGCACGACTGCCGGAATCAGCTTCTTGAAAGTGGATTCGAAATCACAAGAGCGGTCGTACAGCCAGAAAGCAATGATTGCCATATGAATGAGCCAGAGAAGCTTGGCCGCAGTACCTGCCTGGTCTCCTTTGTTGAAACGCCTGACCAGCTCTTCGAAAAATTGAATGCTCTTGTTGCGTGTCGAGGCAGTGCTGCCATTTAAGGGAGAAACTGGCGATTCGGGATCTACCGACTCCTTCAAAACTACGATCAGAAGCTGCCTGTAAGGGGCAAGGCGCTCCAGCTTCAGATGCATGAAAGCACCAAAAGCTTCCGGCAACGTCTTTGCCTGAACTGGTGCGGAAAGGGCAGATTGGAGTATTTCCTCATTGATTCGCTCGTAAAACAAAAGCACCAGCTCTTCTTTCGAGCGACAGTAGTAATAGAGCGCGCCCAGACCCAAGTCGCTCTCGCGGGATATATCGCGCATGGTCGTCGCTGCAAAGCCCTTGGTGAGAAACAAATTGGTGGCGGCTGACAACACGCGCTCGAAAGTTTGCTTGCTTTTGGCAGTAACGAAATTGGTTGTTGGAGCGTGCGACATGGCATTCATTCCTTATTTCACCGAATTGGGCAGAGCCTGAGGCAATGGGAGACTTAGAGGGCGATTCGCTTTTGAGCGTTGCGCCTTCACTACAGCTGCCAAGACAAGGATCAGTGGTACGATGCTCTCCTCTTTACGCTGCCCGCGATACGGCCAGGTGACGAGCAGGGCGGGCAGTGCCAGCAGAGAGGAAGTACCGACGATAACCTCAGGGGTGAAAGCAAAACCGCACCTCAGCAAATTTTCGAACGTGTTCGATTTTTATCTTAGGCGTTTTTGGGACTGTTGTCAAGATTCGAACGCGTTCGATTTTGCCATGCGTCCACACACGAGTATGCATTTCGCCACTCAAGCGCCGCTAAATGGTAAATTGGAAACATGGCAAGGCGCTTCAGCAAATGACAAGAGAGAGCAATGACAATGCCCATAGCGGCTCGGCCATTCCGCCTTCGGAATTGCCGACCCTTTCCTCCGAGTCCGATCTTTTAGCCAGGCGCCATTTTGAAAGCGCTTATAAACAGCAGCAAGCTTCAAATTTTGACCAGGCAGTCGCTGAATACCGGCAGTCGATTGAAGCAAAGCACATGTTCGAGTCTTTCTTCAATATGGGCTTGTGCTTGCGCGCGCTAGAGCGGCTGCAAGATGCGGAAGCGGCATTCACTCGGGCAGCCAATCTCAATCGCCGCTATGCGCCCATATACAAGCAATTGAGCGAAGTGCAAAAACAATTGGGCAAAGACAACGAAGCGCAAATTGCGCTCTCCTTGTACGCCAGCCTCGAGAAGAGCTGAGACAGCGTCTGAGCCCTGCTGCTTAGAGAGTGCAGGAGAGGGCTGAGCTTTCCGCTAGCGCGGTGGTGCGCCCCAAACGGTCTGCAGATCGCACATCTGGCGCCTGAGCTCATTTTTCTGCCGTTTGTCGGCGCAGGCGTTGGCTTCCCAGAAGAGATGCCACCACTTGCGGTGTGCAATCTTCTTCGATTTGAGTGCTTCGTCCTCTAAGGTCTCGAACAAGCGATCGATCAGATCCCGTGCCGCCTTCTCTTCTTCTGGATTGTCACAGGCTTTGTTATGGGCAGCAAACGTTTCGAAATCTTCGGGCCTTGTGTTGTTGCGGCCTTCAGCCAGGCACCAGCGCAAGGACAGTGCGATTGCCGGATGTGTGCGCCTTATTTCCCCGCGATAAACATCGGATTTCCTGTTTGCTCTCTCCGGATAAAACTCGATGATGCCGCTTTCCGTCCACGGCGCGCCGGCATCGAGCGGCGTATTCGAGCCCTCGCTGTAAATGAGGAAATAGCCCGGGAAGCTCGAGATGAGAATGTCGAAATAGTCGTCTCTCAATTTGGACCAGGCGTCGCTTGACAGATGGTGGCTCAAATAACTGGCGCAGCCTTCAAAAGCAATGTCCAGGGTGCGAATTGAATCGCAGACTTTGTGCAGTCCCGGCCGATCGTTGGCTTCTCTAAGGCGGCGCCAATAGTAGCTCACCTCATCGAGCGTCATTGAACTGCGTCTTTCCAAGTTTGCCATGGCACGAGCCTCTAGCCCCCTCATATATGTGCCACGTTTGCGCCCGCTGCAATCAAGGCGCTTCGCTCGAAAAGGTGTGCCGGGAGAGAAGCAGAAGTTTTGTTTCGCAAATTTGCGCCGCTGCCGTCAATTTCTCTTGTGCAGAAATCCGCTTGCTATGCGCTTTTCTGTCAACGATCATCCTTTTGCTGCGGAAATTCTGCGAAAAACAAGACGGGATGGTTTGCTTCATTAAATCTGAGCGCGCACAAGTGCTAAGATCGAAAAGATAGACTACTTAAAACGAAACATGGCAGCGCTCTCCAGCGCTTTGAGAATCTTATCGCACCAGGCGGTCGGCCGCCCGGCACAAACAAAAGCATAAGCTGGCACGGCTGCCAGCAATGTCCAATTAATCTCCACTTGCCGAAAACGCGAGTGGCGACTGTCTTGGCGCAAGGAGGTGACTCTAAATGATTTATCGCATGATAAAAGGCTTGTTTGATGACATCGATGCCGCCAGCACGGCGCTGGAAGCATTGATGAATGCCAATTTCAAACCGGATCAGGTATCCGTTCTCGGCAACGATATGGGCGAATTGAGGATGATGGACATTCCGGTGCGCAACGAACCCCCCGATCGTTTCGTCATTGTTGCCGGCACTGTCGGTGCAATCATCGGCGCCCTGGCAGGGCCGATTTTAGCGATTGCATCAAATGCCACAAATGCCATTGCTCTCACCACTTTGGGCGCATTCTTCGGTGCTGCCGCGGGTTTGAGCCTGGGCATGGTAATGGGGGCCATATTGCATTTCGACATTCCCGAATTCAAAAGCCGGGTCGTCGAGACGCATTTGAAGAAAGGCAAAGTGATGATTGTCGTCTTTGCCGAAAATCACGACGAAACGGTAAAAGCGGAAGCTGTCCTTGATGAATTCGGCGCTACCGAGATCTGGGCTACTCTTTCTCCTTCGGTGCATCCGGAGAAACCAGAGAGCCATCGCACTTCGTTTGTCCTTCCCCACCACAAGGTTAATGTTCCTTGAGCGGAAAGCGCTGCTCAGGTCGGTTGAACGAACTCTGTGATAACCTTCCTCTCGGTTGGTGTCATTCGGGCGGACACTTTGATGAATCTAAGAAAGGACGGATTGAGTGGGCTTAAGCGGCGTCAAGCCAGAATGGCGGCTCTCGTGTGCCTGGCTTCATCTTTGTCTCTTTCGGCGCTGAGCAACAGCATCGGCGTTTTGGCGGCAGTCACTCCGGCAATCACTCGCGTGCCCGGAGAAGAGCCGAGCACGGCGCAACAAGCTCGCATCCGGGAGCTCGAAGCCAATGTAGCATCCGCTCAAAAACGCGGCAGCGCGGCCGATCAGGCTGACGCTTACTATCGGCTGGGGCAGTCGCTTTTCGAGGCAGGCAATCCTCAACGCGCTGAAGAGTGCCTGCGCCAATCGATGCTTCTCGAAGAGAAAGCCGGACGCCCAGCGCAATCAATCCAGGTGCGGATTGCGCTCGCCCATCTCATGACCTCAATGAAGCGCATCGAGGAAGCGAAGGCGCTCTATCACGAGGCGCTGGACAAGGCGCGGAAGAGCAAGAAGCACGAGGAAATGGCGAGCGTTCTCGACAATATGGCCTCAGTATCGCTTCTTTCGGGTGATTTGGAGAAAGCGGAAAAGCTGTTGAATGAAGCTATCATCCTGGCGCAGGAGGAGAAACTGCCTGCGGTTGAGGCCAATGCCTGGATCAATCTCGCCGGCTTGTCCGCCGCACGCAAGCAAAACGACGTCGCTCTAGTAAGGGCGAAGAAAGCGGTCGCCCTTTTAAAGGGCAGTGAAGAGTTGCGCGCGCTCGGTCTGGCATATCGCGCATTGGGGCGAACTTATGCCAATACGGGCGACTTCAAGCAGGCGCTCGATGCCTATGCGCAAGCGGCAAAATGCCTGGAAGAAGAAGTGGAGCCTGTATTGGAGGCGCAAGTTTATCTGGCCATGGGCCAGCTCCTGCTTGCCGAACGGCGGGCCGCTGAGGCCAAAGAACCGCTCAAGAAAGCGGTTGAGATATTGCGCGGCGAGCAAGAGCAGAGACTCTTGCCTGAGTGCTTGATTGCTCTTGGCGCAGCCGAAGCGGATCTGGCTAACTTTTCCTATGCTCAGCAATTGCATTCGCAGGCCATTAAATTGGCGGCACAAAACAACAATACCCGCCTTCAACTCCTGGGTGCGGCAGAGGAAGGCTATGATTTTCTCTTGCAAGGATTGCTCGAAAAAGCTCTCGCCAAATTCCAATACGCCCACAACCTCATGGACAAGGCGCGTGGTGTAAGCGACAGCGATCGCGCGCAGATACTGAGAGACCTCGGGCTTTGCTATCGATCGCTGGGACAGATCGATGCTGCCATCAAATACTACCGGGATGCCGCTCTCGCTTTCGAACGCGCCGGTGATGTGAAAAATCAAGCCCTCATGCTCAACAGCGTCGCTGTTGCCTATCTCGACCAGGGCAAGCAAGCGGAGTTCGAGGAGGAGTTCGCGCGCGCTCGGGAGCTGGCGGGCTCAACCGACAATCGGGCCGCCGAGGCGTGTCTGGCCTACAACTACGCGCAATATCAATATATGACGCGGCAATACGAAAGCGCGGCAAAATCATATGACGAAGCAGCAACAAAAGCCGAGGCCGCCCAAGACAGGAAAACCGAGGGCATGGCGCTCACCGGGCTTGGGTTGGCCTATCTTCAGTTGAACAAGGCTAAGGAAGCGCGAGCGTGTTTTGAGAAATCGGCGGCCATCGCAGACAAGATTGGAACGCTGGAGGCGAAATGGGATGCCGCTCTCGGCTTGGGCAAAGCCTACAAGGCCCTTAGCGATCCGAGGTCGGCGGAAACTTGTCTTGCCAAGGCGATCAATCTCGTTGAAGCAGAACGATCGAGACTGACGCGCGACACATTCAAAACCTTCAACATGGATCAGCGCCAGGAGTGTTTTCTTGAGATGATCGATCTTCTTGCCTCTCAGAAGCGAGCCGATGACGCGCTTGCTGTAGTCGAGAAAGGCAGGGCGAGAGCGTTTTTGGATTTGCTCCACGGGCGGATTAACAATGCCGATCGCGACACCGTGGCTACAATCATTGATGATGATGCCCATCCTCAATTGAGAAGAACCGGCGGCCGCGAGCTTGTCGCCATGGCCGGGCCGAGTGCGGTAAGAGGAATTGAAATTACTCCAAGAGCAAGCTCGCTCGTCGAATCATCTGCCGTCTCGCCCGTGAATGCAGATCCGCCCAGCCTGGCAGAAATCAAAGAGCTTGTGGCCAGGAGCAAGGCTCATGTGCTCGAATACTGCATGCTGCGCGACAAGGTTCTCATTTTTGTCGTCTCTCCCAACGGTGAGGTGAAGATGGCACCGCCGGTGATGATAGCGGCGAAAGACTTGCGCAAGAAGATTCAAGAGACAAGAGCGTTGATAACAGGTTCTGCCGCGAGCATGAAAGAGCTGAATGAGATGGAGCGCAAGCGACAGCAGGTGCTCCAAGAGCTCTATACGCTGCTCATTGCCCCGGCGGTTCCGTTTTTGCCCGACAATCCTGAAGAAGTAGTGACGATCGTTCCTCACGGGCCTCTCTTTTCCGTTCCTTTTGCCGCTCTCCAGGCCGCCGACGGAAAATTCCTTGTTGAAAGCAGAACTCTCAATTACGTGCCGGCGATAGGCGTTCTCCGAGCCACGCAAAGGCTCGACGACGCGGCGCGAATTGCTCAAGAAGACTCGCTAATCGCCTTCGGCAATCCGATCACCAAGGTAATCGCATTTCTTGGCACCTTGCCGTATGCGGAAAAGGAAGTGAAAAAGGTGGCGGCGTTATTCGGTGAGGGCAAAGCAAGGGTGGAAATCGGCGAAGCAGCAAATAAGGCGGCCTTCCGAGAGCTGGCGCCCAAGAACTCCATCATCCACCTGGCGACGCACGGCTTGATAAACGAGGAAAAACCGATGGAGTCCGCGCTCGTCCTGGCTCCTACTGAGAGTGATGACGGTCTGCTCACCGTGAAAGACATTTTGCAGCTGCCGCCTTTGAAAGCGAAAGTGGTTGTTCTTTCCGCCTGCCAGACCGGGCGGGGAAAAATTACCGGTGACGGCGTGGTCGGGCTGTCGCGCGCCTTCATCATCGCCGGCACGCCTTCAATCATCGTCAGCCAGTGGAATGTCGATGACGTCATGACTGAGTACCAGATGGAGCAATTCTACAAAGCATTCTTAGCCGGTAAGACGAAAGCGCAAGCCTTGAGGCAGGCGCAACTCAAAACCATTGCCTTCATGGAGAAAACGATGGCTGCTTCGCCGGCGTCCGCTTTCCAGGGCGCAGGACAAGCGGTGCGCGCCAATCCGCGCCTCTGGGCAGCTTTCCAACTAATTGGCGAGCAACGATAAAAACAGAAGCTGAGCCGCCTCCCGAGCCTTATGCAGGTGGCGTCCTGCTCAGCAGGTGCTTAGCCTAACTTCGCCGCGGTAACTGCACGGATATAGCGGTTGCCGTGGTTCTGGATATGCGTTATGGCTGGAAACCCCGATGTTTTCGTGGGCGTTGGCGGGTGGGGTCGAATTAGTGACTGAATGTCATGGGCAACATT
>DATNRC010000168.1:0-3539 GCA_036703705.1 Candidatus Obscuribacterales bacterium | reverse complement strand
AAACCGCGGTTTTTCTCCCGAGCCGTGCCAATTCCCCGTGATGCGAATCAGGCTCTGGATTTAGGGCGGGAAATCGTGCCCGAAGAGCGAGCTGGAGCGAGGTCAGTCGACCTTGAGCACGACTTTTCCCATTGTGCGCCTGTTTTCCAGGAGGCGATGGGCTTTGGCGGCATCGGAAAGCGAGAGTACATGGTCGATCCGCAATTTCAGCCAGCCTTCCTTCAGACCCTTCAGCACATCATTTGCCCGTCTCAGAGTTTCTTCCCGCGTCAGCATGTAATTGTTCAACCTTCCGCCTGACAGTGTAAGCGAGCGCGGTTGCAAGGAGTTGGGCAGGATCGGCTCCGCAGGGCCGCTGGCGGAGCCGAAAATGACGATATTGCCTCTCGTGGCGCATGCCTCGAGATCGCCTTTAAATGTTGTTTTGCCTACACCGTCGATAATCAAATGAGCGCCGATGCCGCCCGTAATGCGATTGGTTTCTTGGACGAAGTCTTGCTCGGTGTAATTGATTGTGTGTTTGGCGCCCGCCTGTCGTGCGGCTTCGGCTTTCTCTTGGCTCGACACTGTGCCGATGACCACAGCGCCAAAATGGCTCGCCCATTGTGTAAGCAGCAAGCCCATGCCGCCCGCTGCGGCGTGAATCAAGACATATTCGCCGGCTTTTATGTGGCGATATTCGTGTATCAAATAATGCGCGGTCATGCCCTGCAACGGAAAGGCAGCGCCCTGCTCAAAAGTAAGCTCGTCCGGCAGAGCAATTAGCTTGTCTTTGTCGACAATTGCCTTTTCGGCGTAAGCCTTCAATTGACCCGTGTAGGCGACCCGGTCGCCCGGGCGGAATTCACTGACATTGGCACCGACAGACTCGACTACGCCTGAAGCCTCGCGCCCCGGCACATAAGGGAGCGCAACCGGATAAGTTCCCCGACGCTCATAAACGTCGATAAAGTTGACGCCCACTGCTTTGAGCGAAACCTTCACCTGATTGGCTTGCGGTTCTTCTTCTTTGACTTCTTGTAGATGAAGAACATCAGGATCGCCGTGCCGCTCGACAAGAATTGCTTTCATGGTGCATCCTCGCATCTTTTATCTGGCTTCAGTATTGCGCGAGGAAGTATATCTTTAACCAAGGACTTCGTAAGCGGTCGCCCGTGCTTATGTAATACGACATAAGGGTCCGATGCAAGAGGCTGTTTTCGGCGAAATATGTTTGTAGAACATACTTCTCAGGTTGCCTTGCATCTTCAATGCTCAAGCCTCGTGGTCAAGAGCGAGAGCGCAGGCTCTTGGCTTCTGCCATAACAGCTACAGATGCCTGATCCAGTTGCTTGATGGTCTTGAGTACATTGCGTCTGTTTGCTGGTCTCAATTCGTCCATCGCTTTGCTGAATGGCTCTCTTGCAGCTTGTCTAATCAAGTGCACTTGAGCTGCGATATGGCTTACGTGTGCGGTGGCGTTCATCGGCTGAAGTCCTCGTTCTGTTGATGGGTTTTTCGGAGGGGGTAGTTTCATTGGCGGCTTTCTCTTCAATGCCACAACTTTAATTGACTTGGGGGCGGATTGCAGTCGAAACTTCACCTGAGCCAACCTGGGGTTTCTCCTGAGTCGGATGCCGTGAAACGCTTGTTGATTCGTACAGAGCGAGCGGGGCTGACCGGCGCTTGTTGATTCGTACAGAGCGAGCCCGGTTGACGGTGCTTGTAGCTCTTTACAGAGCGAGCGGGGCTGACCGGCGCTTGTTGATTCTTATAGAGTTAGCTCGTCGAGGAATGCATCTGTTAACCTATGGGTACGCATTGAGGGCAATTATTCGGACCGGGCATGGAAGGACGCGCGCAAAGAGTTATTCGCTTCCCAGGGCATGAATCGGTGGGCTGGCTGTATGACAGCCAGGGCCGTATCGCTCAAGCAAAAGGCGAAGTGACTGTCAGCGCCGAAGATGACATTGAGCTGCGCCTCGGTGAAGAAGCGCTTTCCCCCGATCTTTCATTCCTTACCAGGCTGGATGCGGACGATCTGCAATCTGTTTCCGTTGAAATCAGGCACTTTGGCGATGACGAATTGAAGCTGATGTCCCACCTCACTGGTCTTAAAGCCCTGAATCTGCGGCTTTCGCGCGTGACCAATGAGTGTTTCAAGACCCTCAAGCAAATGACTTCGCTCACTGTCCTGGACGTTGCGTATACGCGAGTGACTTGCGAAGGCATTGCCGAGCTGTCCGGCATTCCCCTCTTGAGCCTCAATATATCGCATACATTGCCCAATGAAGACGGCCTTTGCGAATTGGGGACGCTCAAGCAAATTCATCAGTTGCTTTACATGGATAATGGAATCTCGCTCAAGGGCATGCAATCGTTGTCGCGCCTGACGGAACTGGAGCATCTGTTTCTTACGCGCACGAATATTGAAAATGATTATTTGAGCTTGATGATTGCCTTCAAAAATCTGTTGTTGATTGATCTGAGCAAGACGCCAATCACTGACGAGGGGACGCGGCATCTTCCACTGGCTACATCGCTAAGGGGAGTTCTGTTGGATGATACCAACACGGGCGATGACACAGTAGATCATCTCACGCCCCTGCAGTATCTGTTCGTTCTTTCCATGCGCAACACCAATATTACGGACAAAGCGATTGCTCGCCTGAGCATTTTCCCTTATCTGCGAACTTTGGCGTTATCGAAGACTGGTATCACGGATGATGCAATTCGGGATTTTGCCGCTCTTCGTTCGCTCGAGCAGCTGGAGATACTTTCGACAAGAATCAGCAGAGAAGGTCTGGAGCGTCTCACCCATCTCTGCCCGCAAGTGAGTATTCTTGTCGGTGAAGAGGAGGTCAGTGAGGCACGGGCATCGGCTCCTGCTGAAGGCCGCGAGCATTCGCCCGCTAACGCGCTGCGCGCGCAAATATTCGAGCTCATCGTTAAAAGCGCGCTTGAAGGGGCGCCGTGGCGGGAAGAATATGCGGTGGCCATGGAGATGAACATGATCAGTGCTGAGGAAGTCGAAAGCGAAATCAAGCGCCGCCAGCGTCGCAAATTATAGGCAGATGAGGATTTTTCGACTATTCCTTTTCCTGGGGGCAACGGTGATGGTTGCCTTCTTCGGTTTTCTCTATTGGATTTGGAATGACATAAGCACTGCCAAACCGCTGGCCAAACCGACAGTCATGATCGCTATTCCAAGGGGGACGACTTTCGATGAGTCGCTGGCCTTGCTCTTGCGGCTAGGAGTGATCGAGCGAACCTTTCCCATCAGGTTCTATTTGAAGATTATGGGCGGTTATCCCATGATTCAGGCAGGCATCTATGAATTTCACTCGCCGCTTTCTCCATTGGGTGCGATGGCCGTTCTCCGAGAGGGAGCCAAGGCAGAGCGTTTGACTGTTATCGAAGGCTGGACGCGCTGGGATATTGCGCAGGCAATGGCCAAGATTCCCGCTCTCCGGCTGAAGGATGGAAAGAGCGCGTTGCCGCTCTTCAATGACGTCTCTTTGAATGCGGACCTGGATACGCGGGCGCGCGACCTGGAGGGG
>DATNRC010000167.1:0-7998 GCA_036703705.1 Candidatus Obscuribacterales bacterium | reverse complement strand
CTTTCGGCACATGCCAAAACAGGACTTGTGACCTTTTGCGGACCTAATCTCGAGCACGTGACGAGCAAGCAAACGTTCGATGCCCTGAAACGCGCCGTGACGGCGTCCGAGAATTTGCCGGTGATTGAGGGAGCGTACGCTCCGGCAGGCAGTGACGGCGACGCCTCTTCCTCGGGCAAGAGGCCGAAGCCGGCAGACAAATGGGAGCTCAAGTACACCTACTCTCCAGTCCAGGGAACAGCAGAAGGGGCTCTTATTGGCGGCAATCTGACGGCGCTTTCCTCATTGATGGGCACGTCATATCAGCCGCCGTTCAAAAATTCGATACTCTTCCTGGAAGATATTGACGAGAGCAACGACATGCTAGACCGGTGGTTTACCAATCTCTATGTCGCAGGCTCCCTCAATGAAGTTTCGGGCGTGGCCTTTGGTGATTTTGTCAATTGCGCTGCTCGTGATTGCGTCAATCTCTATTCGCTCGAGGATTTGTTCGGCGACCGCTTGAAGGAGCTGAGCAAACCATGCTGTTTTGCCATGCCTCTCGGTCAGTCATCACGGGCGGTGACAGTTCCGATTGGCGTCAGAGTGAAGCTTGATACTTTCCGCTCGACAATCGAGTTTTTGGAGCCGGCGACAACGGCGTGAAATCACAGCCGGAAAACTCGTCCTGAGCGTCATTGTGAGGCTCTCCAGCCTCTTGGACAAAGTTGCCATGTTGTAATACAATATGTATTACACGAGGATTTCGCATGGCAACGTCATTTAGGCTTGACGATGAGCTTGAGCGGATGCTCGAGGACGCCATCAAGCGTACCGGGCTCACGCGGTCTCAGGTAATTCGCTCTGCTTTGAGCAAATACTGCGCTGAGATTCTGTCCGAGACCGAGGGCACACCATACGAGCGATTGTTGGCGGCAGGCTTCCGTCCAATCGACGATAACGAACAACCTGACTTGGCCGGTAATAGGGGCGAAAGGAGGCGCAGGCTTGCCGATAGGGCCAGAGCAGATAATCGTTGATGCCGGACCGCTTATTGCTCTTTCACGAGCAAAGGATCAACGACATATGGAGTGCTTGCGCGCCTTGCAAGCCTTATCGGCTGGAACGCGGATCGTGACGACTGTCTCGGTCTTGGCAGAGGTTTTTGCCGTATTGCCATGCACAGAGCGAACTGTTGAAGCCGTTCGGACGTTGATCTTTTCCATTCCTATCAAGCTTGCATACATCGAGGACAGTGAGTTAGAACGAGCTTTTGAATTGATGAATAAGTATGCGGATTTGCCGATGGATTTTGCGGATGCGGAAGTCCTGGTCATTGCCGAGCGAATTGGCATAAAAACTGTGTTCACACTTGACAGGCGAGACTTTTCCATCTATCGGCCCCGGCACGTGCGGCGCCTGCGCATTATTCCCTAGTGCGGGCGGCGGGCGGGGACTTGTTGCCATCGATCAGCATTGAATTTTGATGGCGATTCGCTCTGCCTGGGGTGTTAGGCGCTGATGGCGTCACAAATGCTCAAAGCGGGTGCAGCATCATCTCGAGATTGCTTTCAATCTCTTCTTCGATGCTGTTGAGCGCGTCGGGAATGGCGAGCACGAGATCGCCTGCCACCACAGAGCGCTGGCCAAGCTCTTCGGCAGCAATGTCGCCAGCTCTGCCGTGGATGTAGACCCCGGCCACGGCAGCATCGAATGGTTTCAATCCTTGCGCCAGCAATCCGCCGATCAAACCGGAAAGAACATCGCCCGTCCCGGCCGTCGACATTCCCGGATTGCCGGTAGGATTCACAAACAGATTGCCTTCGGGATCGGCAATTACCGTGTGCGCTCCTTTGAGAACCACTATGCAACCAAATTCGGTGGCAGCATTGGTGGCTGCTGCGATCCGGTCTCGCTGGATTTCCTGGGTTGAAACGTCCAGCAATCTGGAGAGCTCTTTGGGGTGCGGAGTGATGACGATGTGCCCGGCATCGCTGGGAAAAACCTTCGTATTCTCTGCAATGCAATTCAGCCCGTCGGCGTCAATTATGCAGGGCAATTCGGAAGATTTGCCCACCGCTTTTGACAAGAACTTCTGCACGAAGGCAACCGTTTCTTCATTAGTCGACAAGCCGGGGCCGAGCACGACCGCGGTAGCTTTGTCCAGATCTTTTTCCAGATCACCAAGCGCCTTGGGGCTTATCGTGTTTTCATCGGTTTCGGCTATCGGCCGGTAAATCACTTCTTTTGGCGGCAGATGCGGGACAAGCGAAGCAGGCGTCGCCAGAACACAAAGCCCCGTGCCGACGCGCAACGATGATTCTGCAGCCAGCAATGTTGCGCCGCTCATGCCCACGCTGCCGGCTACCGTAAGAAGATAACCGAAAGTTCCTTTGTGTGAGTTGGCCGGGCGGTCGGGCATGAGGGAGCGAACGTGGTGAACCGTCGACAGTTGTATGTTCGGTGTCTCGTCGCCAAGATCCGGCAGTCCGATATCGATAAGTGTGATGTCGCCTGCGTGCTCGGCGCCGGGATACAAAAGCAGCCCGGGTTTGACATAGCCGAAGGTGACGGTCTTGTGAGCTCTTACAGCGTCGCCCATCACCTGCCCGTTGTCCGAATTGATCCCTGATGGAAGATCGACTGCCACCACGGCGGCGTCGCTCTGGTTGATCAAATCGATTGCCTGCCGATAAAGTCCATCCACCTCGCGATCGAGACCGGTGCCGAGAAGCGCATCGACTACCACCGTGACCGAGGCGGCAAGAGTTTTTTCTTCATTGGAGTCGAAATAATTCGAGGACAGATCGTCGGCAAATGAGCGCATCTCGACATTGAGCCTTTTCAAAATGTCGCGATTGGTGCTGCCCTCCACCGTAGCCATTGCCAGCTCCGACTGGGCTGAGCGCGAGCGGTTCGAGCCTACCAGCCAGACACACACAGGCACGCCCCAGATGCTGAGATAGCGCGCGATTACCAGTCCATCGCCGCCGTTGTTGCCGCGACCGCAAAAGACAGCGACCATGCCTTTGCGTTCTTTCCAGACATCAAACGCAATTTGCGCTGCGCCGCGCCCGGCGATTTCCATAAGCACCTGACCCCAATTAGGGTCGCAACCTGTTATCCAATCGGCTTCCAATTTTCTGATCTGGCTGGTGGTGAGAATTCGCGTGCGGTTTTTCGGGAGCATGTGAAGGCGCGTTTGTTGTTGAGCTTTGGGTGGCGTGGTTTCCTTTGCTTTGCGTGTTTCGTGGTTGGTTAGCATCTCCTAGCCCTCTTGCTTTTGCGTTTGCCAATCTGCGTTGAGGAGCCGGGGATCAGTCTTGGGTCCTTCGACCACGACACAGCGCGCGAAGTGCCCGGGCGCTTTTTCCTCGAGCGGCGGAATTTTTTCGCGCGAGCGGGGCTCCACCAGCGGGCAGCGATCGGCAAAGCGGCAGCCGCTGGGGAGATCAATAAGGCTTGGCGGTTGTCCGAGAATGGGCGTCAGTCTCACGGCACCAGGTCGCGGCAGGGAATTCATCAGCCCCACCGTATATGGGTGCAGCGGGTTTTTGAAAAGCTCATCCACCGGCGCCATCTCCACGATGGAGCCTGCGTACATGACGGCCACGGTGTCGCACATCTCAGCAACAACGCCCAAATCGTGCGTGATGAGCAGAATCGACATGCCCTGCTCCTTCTGAATCGAGCGCAGCAAATCAAGGATTTGCGCCTGCACGGTGACATCCAGCGCTGTTGTAGGCTCATCAGCAATGAGCAGTTTCGGCTCGCAGGAAAGCGCCATGGCAATCATGACGCGCTGGCGCATGCCGCCCGAAAACTGGTGCGGATAGTCGTCAACCCGACTGGCCGCCTGGGGAATGCGCACCTTATTCAGGACATCGATTGCCCTCTGTCGAGCCTCTTTGCGGCTCACTTTCTGATGGAGCTCGATGGCCTCGATGATTTGATCGCCGATTGTGTAGACGGGATTGAGAGATGTCATTGGATCTTGCGGGATGAGCGCGATCTGATTGCCCCTTATCTGACGCATCTGAGCTTCGCTCATCGTCAAAAGGTCGCGGCCGTCCAGCAAAATCTTGCCGTCCACAATTTGTCCGGGCGGCGGAACCAGGCGCAAAATCGACAGCGACGTTATAGACTTGCCGCAGCCGGATTCGCCGACGATGCCAAGCACGGAGCCTTTCCTGAGCTTGAGGCTGAGCTGATCGACGGCAACGGCCATGCCGGCTTCCGTCGGAAAAACCGTCTTCAGTCCCTGGATATCAAGCAGTGGTGTGCCGTTGCTGCTTTCGCTAATAACCGTCATTGGCGCTTTCTGTGAGGTCCGTGCTTCCGGCTATGACGTATATTCGTTGAACGAAAGTTGCCGGGTGACGCGCGTACCTGACCGCAGGTCATGATCTCATGAATGGATCTGAATTAGCAACAATGAGCAGAAAGTTTTGCCATAAACCGCCGCCCGAGGTGATTTAATAGATAGGGAGGAAGTCAAATGTCGTCCGATGCGAGCAACACCAAGGACATATCCGTCCTGCAGTTGCTGACAAGACTGGTGAAAGAGACAGACCGGCTTGTTCGTCTTGCCGACGATATCGACACGCACGCCAGCACGCCTCAGGCGAAGGCAGCGTTCAACCTGATCGGCACGGAGGTCGAGAACATCCTCAAGCAAATGAAGGTGTCACTGGATCCGCTCTACAGGCTGTATGACCTCGATCCGGGCATGAAGAAACTCGAGCAAAACAGGCGCAATTCGGTGATTCGCGAGTTTGGGCCGTCGGAAGTCTCAGTTGATGCCTATGATGAGCAGGCGTTGTGGAATGACGTAAAAGACACGAAAAAGGGCGGCAACGGCAGCTGAGGCGCCGGCTCAGCACCATCTGAGGCGCGGGCTCAGCACCATCTGAGGCGCGGGCTCAGCACCATCTGCGGTGCGGGCTCAGCACCTCTGCGGCGCGGGCTCAGCACCTCTGCGGCGCGGGCTCAGCACCATCTGCGGCGCGGGCTCAGCACCATCTGCGGCGCGGGCTCAGCACCATCTGCGGTGCCTCTAGATGGCGCCGTTGTGCAGTCCTGCAGGCGTTTCGCCGGCGAGAGTGACGCCGTTTTTGGGATCGTAAACATACTCTTTGTTGGCGAACTGCTGCACGGTTTTCTTCAGGGTCAAGAAAAACGGTTTGAAATGATGCTGGCGCATTTCGGCATAAATGCGATCGAATGACCAACCATCGTGCAACACCCGATAAATGCCGACGATCATGCCCGTGCGATCGGCACCTTGGCGGCAATGAACGAATACCGGCTGATATTGAGGATTTTGGATGATGTTCAAAACAGTGCTGATCTTATCTATATCCGGCTTTTTCAAGTGGCCGAACGGAATGTTGAAATACTCCAGACCGAGAGCGCGCGCTTCGGCCTCTTCGTCCGGGGAGGAGTCTTCTCCGCGCAGATTGACGATGGTTTTGACGCCGGCGTCCCGCAATTCCTTCAGCCCTTTTGCGGAAGGAACCGCTCCACGCAGCAATTGCGAATTGACGCGCTGAAAATTGTCGATATGCCTGCAGGATGCGGCGGCTGTGACAGTCACGCCTCTTTCCGCAGCGACTTTGCTGATGGGAGCCCGGGCCTGCACCGCATATGGTGCAGGGGACGTTAGGGTGAGGGTGAGGGCGAGCGCGAAGAAAGAACGGGGTATGAGATTTGATTGGGAAAAATGCACAAGAAACTCCAAGGGCGCGAACGAGTCGTCCTCCTGACAAAGGATGATATCCCTAATTCTTACAACATTGAGAAAAAATTTGCTGGCTCTAATGGAATTTTCCGGGAATTTAATCAAATCTCCCAAATTAGATCGCGGTTATATACAATTGAGGCTCGATATTGTGAGAGAGTTCTGAATTGCGCAACGTTCCGGCGCCTAAAAAGCACTTCGCGAAAATACATCAGTGGGCACATCGCTTCGTGCTCCTGCTGCGCGTGCTCTGGCTCGAGTTCTCGACTTTCTTTTACTGGGTCATAATCACTGTTTCCTTATCCACGACATGCATTTTCGCTTTCTATCCGAGAGCGGATCTGCCGCATCAGTCGCTGACGCTCCTTCAGTCATTCTATTACACGTGGCTGATGATGTTCTTTGAAACGCCGCTTCCTTATGTGGAAGATTGGCGTATTGCGCCATTGTTTTTCCTGTTGCCGCTGTTGGGGCTGATCGTCATTGCTGAAGGCGTCGTCCATCTTGGCAACCTTCTTGTACATAGAAAACGCTATTCACGGGAGTGGCAAAAAATGCTCGCAGCTACCTATGAGAACCACGTGATTGTCTGCGGATTGGGCAATGTGGGCGTTCGCGTAGTACAGCACTTGAAGCAGTTCGACGAAACATGCATCGTCATCGAGCGTGACGACGGGGCGCGCTTCATTCACGAGGTGTCGAGTTCTGAGATCCCCGTGCTCATCGGTGACGCGCGCGATCCCAAGGTGTTGGAGAATGCGAATGTGCGCAGCGCCAAAGCAATTATCGCGGTTACTGACAATGATCTCGCCAATCTCGAAACTGCGCTCACGGCGCGGGAATACAATGCGTCCATCAAGGTGGTGATTCGCATGTTCGATCAAAAGCTGGCCAAAAAGGTCGAGCGCTTCCTGGGCATTCACGGGGCGTACAGCTCATCAGCAAGGTCGGCGCGCCTTTTTGCTCAAGCAGCCATCAGCGAGAATATTCTTGACTCCTTTGAATTTGGAGGCACCGTAATCAATGCCTATCAGCTGACGATTGAGCCGAACAGCCCGCTTGTTGGGGAAACGATTGATGATGTGCGATACAAGCATGAAGTGACGGTTCTCATGCACGAGCATTCAAGCGGTGAGCTGGACTGGAATCCCTCGCCCAGCAACAGCCTTCACGTCAACGACAAGCTTCTCATCATGACCGATCGCGAGGGAATCAAGCGATTGCAGACGGGCATGAAGAAGAAGCTCGCGCTGCCGAAAAACGAGATCGATTAGCGGAGCATCCGACTTATTGCTGAGCTCCGGCGTCGCTCCCGAGCTCGGATGCTCTTGAGTTTCGGCTGAGCTTCCGTGCGTTTTCAAGCTCGGACCGTTGAGTTTCGCTGAGCTTCCGTGCGTTTTCGAGCTCGGATGCTCTTGAGCTTCGGCGCCCTTCACGCAATCAACGGTTGAGTTTCCCCATCAGTGTGCGCACTTGCAGAGACCGCGGTTGCGCCAATGCGTTGCCACCAAAATCAAATTACCAAGAGTAATGAATGGCAATTCGGCCGACTCGCCCATCAAAGGCCCGGCTCCGAATATGGCGAAGGCCACGGCGCTCAGGCCCAGGAGCATACTTATGAGAATGTCACGCCGCCTGTGTTTGAGATAGCCTGGAACAATGGCAAAGATGGCGAAAGCAAAAATCAGCGTGGCGAGAACGCGATGTGCTGTTTCACCCTCCAAAAACTGCCAGCCGAGAAATGGAAGAGCGGCAATAAGAAAAGGCATAGCCAGACAGTGAATCAGGCACAGCGTTGAAGCGAGAATGCCGAGATTGTCGAGTGAGACGATCGCCTTTGACTCGGCGCTTTCTTCGTGGCTGTGATGATCTTGCCTTATGGCGGCGTGGGCGACAACGCTTTCCGCTTTCACCTGGTGCGCGGTGACGTTGATATCAGGCGGCGCGACAACGCCATCGCTGTTGCCGCAGCATCCCTTACGGGTAGCGCCATGTGATTCCATTGTGCTCATATGCTCACGCAGATCATCGGTCATTTTGTCACCTGACCTCTATTGGTCGAGAACCAGTTTAACACCCGAGAATTCAGACTTGCCAAGATAGGCCTGCCAGCAATCGGAATGGCAACAAGAATCTTGTACCCTGAAATGGGCTGCCAAGATTTGTCGGCTTGCGCTCGTTGAGCATGTTTTCTATGCGCACGTCGAAGGACTGTGGAACGAGCGGCCCGCGCCGCAAATGCTTGGGAGTCTCATATCCGGTGCTCAAGCCGAGAAGAG
>DATNRC010000166.1:0-16256 GCA_036703705.1 Candidatus Obscuribacterales bacterium | reverse complement strand
TGGCTTGTGGGTTTATCGGGACTGATGATCGCAATTGCTGATCACACCGCCTATAACTATGGTCTCCTGCACAACGACTGGCTTTATGCGAGCGCTAATTTCTTCACGGCCAATGGCTACGCTCCCTTTATGGTTCTCATTTGTGCTTTCACGGTGGGACTTGTCGTTGATCTTGTCATGGAAAATCGCACCTTGCCGAAGTTCTCCGAATTTCGCTGGCCGTCGGGCTTGGAGGGCCTGGAGGGCTTGCAATCGCTGTGGGAGTTCACGCTTGATACTAGAAGATTGGCTTTTGCCCTGTTTCAGCATCAAAGGGCAGCCCTGTCCGAACGCAAGCAGACATCCATGGTCGTTTCTCTGCTCACTCAGACCCTGATCAACAGCCACACCAAAGACCGGCGCAAGCGCAGCGCTCAGCTGATTACGAAAGCCGATGCCACTTTGTCCATGGCCTTGGATCCGGCGGTGCGCATGGAAGGCTCTGCCGATGATTTGTACGATGCCCCTGTCGACGACATTGATTTGCCCGAGCAATATCGCATTGTCGCTCCCATCAGCGAAGGCGGCATGGGCATCATATTTCGCGGCTTTCACGTGCATACAGGGGCGAAGCTGGCCATAAAAATATTGCACCCAACTGTAGCGCGACAAGCGGCCGCACTTGAAAGGTTCAAACAAGAAGCGAAGGCGGTGGGTACTCTCAACCATCCGAATCTAGTGACCATTACCGATTTCGGAATCACAGACAACAAACGCATACCGTTCCTCGTCATGGAGCTCATTCCCGGGATTAGCCTCGCTGATTCCTTGAAAGAGGCTGGAACTTTGCCGCTTGACCGCTTTTATGACATTTTTGATCAGGTTTGTGATGCGCTTGCGCATGCTCATAAGAGGTGGGTGGTGCATCGAGACCTCAAACCAAGCAACATTTTGTTGACGGCGACCGACGACAGGCGTGATTTCGTCAAAATCGTGGACTTTGGCATTGCCAAATTGATGTCTGCTGCTGACGGTTTGAGCACTCAGGAGCTGACGCGCACGGGAGATTTAATCGGCAGCCCTCTCTATATGAGCCCTGAGCAGGGACTGGGAACCTACCTGGACGCTCGTTCTGATATCTATTCAATCGGTTGCGTAATGTACGAAGCGCTTGCCGGACAGCCGCCCTTTATAGGTGCAAACGCTGTTCAGACGATTATGAAGCATGTGAGCGAGGCGGTTCGTCCGATAAAGGAGGTCAAACCTGATGCAGACGTCCCGCCGGCTTTAGAGGTGGTCATTCTGAAGGCGCTCGAAAAAGACCCCGGCAACAGATTTCAGACGATGGAGCAGTTGCGCAACGCGCTGCATGCGGTGAAAGACTCCTTGCGTCCTAATCTCGAGCAAGAGAAAACGCTGAATATGAACGAAGCAAAGCCTTTAAAAGGCATACTGAACTCGGGCTTGTTCAAAAGAAAATAGACGTCTCTGCTAAAGTGTAGGAGACCGAGCCAGGAAGCTTCGTGACTACTGCGAATGGGAAGGGATGTATGAAAAGACGAAATCAAAGAGGCATCGCGACTTGGGTGAAGATTTTGCTCGGGGTGGTGGCGGTGGGAATCCTTCTCATAGCCGGTTTGCTTATTGCCGGAGGGATGTTTTTCGCTGATCTTGGCAAGAAGGCGATGGATCCGCAGTACGTAAAGCAGGTCGCACAAAAGATTGCAAAAATTGATGACCCGTTGCCGCCAGGATTTAATTACCAGATGGGTCTTGATCTCATGGGCATGAGCATTGTTTCTATCACTAACCCTGATGCGCGATTCAATTTAATGCTCATGAAGCTCCCGCAAAGCGCCAGCGCGGAAAATCCCGACAACATCATTGAAAAGTATGCTGAGAGCGGCGTGCCGACCGTAGGCGCCGGCAGGCAGCAAGGCGCAACGTCGCAGCCAATGGAAATCAAGAGCAAGGGAAAAACTACCGTTGGTGGCGAGGAGATGCCTTACGCGATAGGTGAGACGCAAGGCGAGAAAAACGAGAAGATGCAGCAGTTGCTTGGCGTTATTGTGCCAAAGGGGGGCAAGGAAACAGTTGTTGTCATTGGTCAGTCCGCCGACGGTAACTACAATATGCAGCTAACTGAAAAACTGTTCTCGGCGATAAAAGGATTTTGACCGCGATTTGCCGTGCCTGCTCGCAAGCGTTTATGTGCCTGGCTGCCGATGGCGGAAAAACCGGCCAGGGGTTCACGTCGGCGTCGAGGCGCTTAAGAGATATCGCTTGAGTGTCAAAGTTGGATTTCCCCCAGGCGCTAATTGTGTGCAGGCGCAAGAAATCTATTGCTGATGGCTAATGGCTCAGGGCGCAACGTTGAGGTGCTTAAGTGATGTCGCTTCAGCGTCAATGTTGGATTGCCTTATGCGCTAATCGTCTGCAGGCGAGGCACGACTCCATTCTATGGTTCGGGGCGCTCAAGTGATATCGCTTTAGCGTCCAAATTAGACCCGTGCGTGCGGGCAACTAAATTCATTGCTGTAACGTAACGTCGTGCTCAGTCGATGGGCGGCAGAGAAAAACAGCTGCGACGCGTAAGATCTCATGCGTCGTTGCGATCTTGACAGTATTGCAGTAATTTGCGACAATACTGCCATGGTCACGCAGCGCACAGAGACAATGAGCCTTGAAGAGTTACTGGTTCGAGTTACCGAACTTGTTGAGTCCTATGGGCTTCATCAGGCTCAGCAAGACAATCGAGTCGCAGCGCTGCCCGACATCAGGACAATCAGGTATTACACGACCCTAGGCTTGCTTGATCGCCCGTTAATAGAGGGGCGGCAGGGGCGTTACCAGCGAAGGCATCTGCTTCAGCTTGTCGCGGTAAAGGCGTTGCAGACGCTTTCGCTGCCCCTGTCTGAAATCCAGGCGAAACTTTTCGGTTTGTCGGAATTAGAGCTTGAGGCTGTAATAGAGGCTGTCGCCGGTGAGGTGCGGGCTAAAACCGGTGCCACTTCGTCCATTCGTCCTGTAGTATGGCGAGAAGTAGTCATAGAGCCTGGTCTGAAGATAATGGCTGAGGAAATGTGGACGCGCTCAGTTGATGATAAGACACTCGAAGAACGCATAAAAGCCGCCCTACGCATTCTCTAAGGATTCTCATTCCACAACCGCGATCAACCAATGGAGGTTCATCTGATGAACGAAGCGGTAGGTAAGATGATTTTGCTTACAGAACCTCGCGCGAATGAATCGGCGCGAAATCTTGGGGTCCTGGAAGGACTGACGAAGCAAGGAAAAAAGATGCTGCCACTTGGCGGTGTCACGATTGATGCGCGCATTGCCGATCGCGTCGCTGAGGTAACCATCAGTGAAACCTTCAAAAACAGTTTTCACGAACATCTCGAGGCGGTTTATATCTTCCCGATGGCTTCAGGCTCCTCCGTGACCAAATTCGAGATGAAGGTGAAGGAGAGAGTGATCAAGGGAGTCGTTAAAGAGAGGGCCGAGGCTCAGCACAACTATGCGCAGGCGATTACGGAAGGTAAGCGCGCTGCCTTGCTCGAACAAGAGAGGGATGACATCTTTACGGTGAAGGTGGGAAATCTTCCTCCTGGTGAAGAAGTAACGGTGACCATTACTTATTGCGAGCGCCTGCCCTTTTTTGAGAGTGGTGCTACGGAAATCAGGCTGCCCACTGTTGTGGCGCCGCGTTACATTCCAGGTCAGCCTAAGGAGGGTGACGCCGTTGGTTCCGGCACTGCATTCGATACTGATATCGTCCCTGACGCCTCGCGAATTACGCCTCCTCTTCTTGCGGAGGGCTTCGATCCTAAGGTTTCGCTTTCCATTTCTGTAACCATCACCAGGGGTGAGGCAGAAGGCGATGGAAGCGTTTGTGATCTCGCCTGTACTCAGCATGCAATAAGCACCTCACTAGCTGACGGCTCCGTGCACGTCAAACTGGCTCGTCAGGACGAGCTTTTAAATCGAGATTTCCTGCTGCGCTGGCGCCTGGCCTCAGATGCTTTGAAGCCCAGCCTGGTAGTGCACAGAGACAGCGAGGGGAATGCATATGGCATGTTGACCCTTCTGCCGCCCAAAAGAGATGGTTTTCTCGGTGTGCCCAGAGATGTGGTGTTTGTTCTTGATCGCTCAGGTTCGATGGGCGGCGTGAAAATGACGTCTGCGGCGCGAGCGTGCTCGATTTTGCTGGATACGCTGGGCCCTCGTGATCGGTTTGCGATTCTTGCCTTCGACAATGTAGTTGAATGGATGGAAGCAGGAGCCAGTGATCGGCATTCGTCCGACGGAGTGTTCTTTACTGCTGATGAAGGTGGAATCTGCAAGGGTGCCGCGTACCTGCGGGGCGTCACTGCTCGCGGTGGCACGGAGTTGGAACGGGCAATAACTGACGCGCTGGCAGCGATTGCAAAGCGAAAAGCCAAGGACTCAATGCCCATAATCATTATCCTCACGGATGGTCAAATAGGAGATGAATCGAGGGTCCTTAAGAGATTGCAGAAGGAAGTGGGCAGCACGCGAGTCTTTACCGTGGGCATTGATACGGCTGTCAACGAGGGATTACTCAAACGACTGGCTTCCAGCGGAGGAGGCACTGCAACCTTTGTGCAGCCCGGAACCGACCTGGAAGAAGCACTGCTCAAGGTAGGCCGTGAAATTGGCGTACCGCTGGTCACCGACATTCATGTCAAGGCTCTGTCAGGCAAATTAGACGAGACATCCATCAGCCCTCAACGAAGCCCGGACCTTTTTGAAGGACGAGCTGCATCGTGCCTGTTCCGCTTTTCAGGCAAGGAAAGCTCTAAGAAGGATCTGAAATTGAGGATAACGGGACGTTATGCAGACGGCGGAAAGTATGAGCAAGATGTGAAGGCGAAATTTGTTACACTACCGGCAGTGGCGTGTCTCTGGGCTAAAAGCAGGATACAGGATCTGGAGGACGCTTACCGCCTTCAGCTCATCGATCGTCAAGAAGCAAAAAGGGAAATTGTCTCCTTGTCGATTTCTCATTCCGTGCTCTCTAAATTCACGGCATACGTAGTCATCGACGAAAGTGAAATCACGAACGCGGGCGGGGACTTGCGAACTGTGGTTCAGCCGGTGCACCTTCCTGCAAGCTGGGAGATCCATGGCTTATCCGGAGCGGGGATGACACTTGGCCAAAGCGCTCCCGTGCTTTCTTGCAAGCTTGGCATCACCGATTTGGAAATGACGTCGCTAGATGCTGGTGTCCTTCGACAGCGCTCTTTGTCCAAGGAATCTGACGACTATATCACATGGGGAAAAGACCAATCAGTCCCGGCGGCTCCGCCTCCTGCGTCCCCGCAAGAAGCTTCGGGAAATCTACCGGCAAGACCGGCATCTTCCCTTATGGGCCAATTGGTGAGGGCTGCCAGGTCTTTTGCGGGCGGAAAGGCGCAACCTCCTTCTATTCCAGAGACGCTTATTCACGCAGCGAATGAGTTTTTGAAACTGGTGCATCAGGCGTGGACCAAGATTGAGTCTGGTGAATTTCCTCAGTGCGAAGATCTTGAGCGTTGCCGGTTGAGGTTGCTCAAGGAGCTGAGCGAATCAACATTTGCAGCGGAGGTCCCAGAGCTGCAAAAATTCCTCAGGGTTGAGGCGGTGGAGCTGATCGCTGCCTTGCGCGCAGGAAATGCTGGTGCCGCTCGATTGCAGGCAATGGTCAAACGCCATCAAAGAACCTTTGCTTGCGTCGAACAAGAGCTTCAATCCTTGATCCAAGCAACACCTGTTGCTTCTGTTAACGGAGGCAACTTCTGGGAGGAGTCAGTGTGATCTCCTTATAAATGAACTGATCTGAAGCGAGACTGGAAGGCGAGCCGTTAGGAGCGCCTTCTTCGTTTCACGACTTTGCCACAACTTTGGAACAAAATTGCCACATCACAGGAACATTCCCTTCGCCAAAGTGTCTTCTGGAACGTCGAGTGCGGAGCAATTGCAGACAATGCAATGGCGTTTTCTTGCTCAAGTGAAAAGGTAAGCAGTTTATGGACAGGCATGAAAATAATGATGATTGCACCTCTTCCTCGATTGCACATGCCGTTTATGAACTAGGACAGATGACGGCAGATGTCGCATATAACTGCGGCATGTCCGCAGGCGGAACAGGTGATGATTTGTGCTCGGACTCCGTGTGCGTGCTAAATTGGCGGCCCACTCGCCCGGCGGCTTAGCGGACGAAGCCAGGTCGACTTATCCGAGTTGTGTCTGTTGTCAGTCTAAGGTTCAATGGGCGGTTAACTGACTGCCAATTTCAGCAAATTGACAGCTCGCGCCTCGATTGGGCTGTGGCAGAAGGCAGCCGCCCTGCCTAATCCCAAGAGCCTCAAACGCCCAACAGTTCATGAAGAGCTGACTCTGGGGGGGCAAGCCTGACATTTCACGACTTTTCCACAATTTCGTCATAAACTCGCCCCAACAATGCAACAGATTGCATTTGCCCCCCAACTTACTAGGTCTGAAGAAGAAAGTGTGTACATCTCATTCCTCTCATTCTGATTACTATGCGCTGATTGAAAGTCGCAGCGGCAGGTATTCAAGCTTATTGCTGGATGAAATCAGAATTGGACGCTCACGAGACAACGACATCGTTCTCACCGGTGATTTGACAGTCTCAAGGCGCCAGGCAGTTGTAGTACGGGAAGGAGACCATTATTTTCTCGAGGACCTTTCCAGCACTAATGGCACTCTTCTGAACGGGCGTGCCGTCAATGGACGCATAAAACTTCAGCAAGACGACGTGCTGAGCATAGGAAGGACCACATTCATATTTTCAAAGATAGCGTTTGCAGTTGAGGATCCTGACGAGGTCCCCACAGTGACGATTCCGGGTCGTGCCAAAATCGCCTCTCGGATTGGTTCAATGATCGCTGCCTGTGTGGCGAAGCTATTTGCCAAGCAAGGGACGAAAATGCCAGAGGCCAGAAGACGGCCGTCATCAGCAGGATGTTACGGCCAGGTTGTAGCTGATGGTCTCATGCAATATCAAAAGAACAAGGGAATAGCCAAATCGGGTCTCCAATCAAAGTAACGCGGCTTCACTTAACGTTCGGTGAAAATTTGGACGCTAAAGAGATATCGCTTAAGCGACCACGACAGGCGTTGGCGAGCGAAGGTGATCTGGACGCTAAAGAGATATCGCTTAAGCGAGTGATGCAGGCGTGGCGGTTTGCGGCAGCGGATCTTGGTATCTGGTAGGATGAATTTGGACCGGCACATCAAGGCGGTGAAATCCGCCTGCAGTAAGCCGTAATTGCGCTCGTGGTTGTCGCCTGCACGGCGGAAACGCCCAAGAGGAACCTCATCCGTGCGGCGACGTCAAGAGGATGTGGTTTCAATTGTTAGGTCCGCGAAAGCAATTTAATGAGAGGCTGAGTGACGCCAGTCGGCGGATTTCTGGCTATTGGCGTCAGTTCTTGCAATCAGTTGAAAGTGCATGATCTTGGAAACCGGTGATGCACGTATAATAGGAGTACTTTTAAGTGTATATATATGGCACCTCACTAAGTAGGACAAGCAGCGAAACTTCACGATTCAGGAGCTGACACAAGTGACGTCCCAAGGACCCAATTTCAGTCTTTCTAAACTTGCGCGCTGCCGTTGGAATTTGCTCGACATGATCAACATTGTTGGTCAGTCATCGGTTCCTACCTATCTTTTCTATGAAATCGACATGACCTGGGTGGAGAACCTTAGAGCAAGACTCAAAGAGATGGGTCACAAAATGACAGTGACTGCCATCTTGCTAAAGGCCATCGGCATTGCTCAGAGATGGCATCCGGCCAGCCGACAGGCCATGCTCCCATTCGGGCGGACAGTGACGTTTAACGATATCGTTGCCGGATTCACGGTCGAACGTTTCATCAATTCACAACCGGCAGTCTTCTTTGGTGCCATCCATAAGCCGGACGAGAAACCACTTTTGCAAATTGCCGAAGAATTAAGAGCCTATGGAGAGGAGGAGGTGTCTAAGGTTCCTCAGCTGGCGATTGAGGATATGTTCAACAACATGCCCTGGCTCATAAGGCGCATCATTCTTTGGTTTGGTCTGCGTTATCCCAAGATAAGGCTCAAATATCTCGGTGCTACGTTTGGTGTCAGTTCGCTGGGCAAATTTGGGTGCAAGGCTCTTATTCCGCCGTGTGTCAGCACGTCGACGTTTGGCATAGGCGAAGTCGAACAACGTCCTGTCGTGGTCAACGGCGCAGTGGAAGTGCGCCATATGATGACGATCACCCTCAATTTCGATCATCGATTGATCGATGGAGCCCCGGCGGCTCGCTTCCTGCAAGATGTGAAGCGCCTTCTGGAAGGCGATTTGCAAGCTTATATCGAGGAAGAGCTTAAGCTTCTAGAATCTGCAACCGCTAAGCAATTTACGCAGAAGCCGTCCCCGGCTTATTCCTGATTATGAACGGTCAAATCCCTAGACTCGATTAGCTTCTTAATGAGAGGCACAACGGCTTCTGCCGCCCTTTCTCCGGCAGAGATTGCCGCTTTGGCGTCTTTTGTTTTTGTGGAGACGAGAGAGATGCCGTTAACGGACGGATGGATGAGAACATTGGCGTCTGCCAGTTGCTCCTCGTCCACTTTCGTCAGGTGCAGCGTAAGAACGCGATGGGCCACGCTTCCCATGCGGCGGAATGAATCCGGCGGCATGGGATCGAATGTTTCATCGACATCCACTGCAATAACGACGTCAGCACCCAACTCTCGCGCTTGCTTGACGGGAAGGTTCGCTACCACTCCGCCATCCACGAATAGTTTGTCGTCAATGGGCACAGGGCGCCTCAGCATGGGCACTGCGCTGGACGCTTGGAGGGCTACTCCCAGATTACCCTTGGTCAGTGAGTAGGCCTTGCCGTCAACCAGGTTGAGAGCGACCGCCGAGAAAGGAATGCGCAGCTTCTCAATATTCGGCTCGCTTGATTTTGGCAGCGAATGGAGCAAATACTCTCGGAAGATCCCGCCCCTGTACATCCCGTCAAACGGCTTGGCTCCTACCATACGACCAAAGAAGAAGAGAGGCGAGGCAGCCACCCTCACCGATATAGGGACCGTCATGAACGCTTTCATCAAAGATCCGTCAGAGAATTTGTGCTCCAGCTCCTCAACCGACACGCCGGCACTGTAGAGTCCTCCAACCACTGCGCCCATGCTGGTTCCAGCGATGCAGTCGATCGGTATCGACTCTCGTTCTAGAACTTTGAGAACGCCTACATGTGCTGCTCCACGCATTCCGCCACCACCAAGCGCCAGACCAACGCGAGGCCGCCTTTGCAAATCGCCCTCGGCAGGAACCTGTGCCAGCACCGGAGAAATATTCAGCAAGAGAAAGAACATTGCTGTGAGACAGGCACTCAGCCGAGCATTAGGCCGCAAGGATAGGCTGTTAGTCGCTAATAGCACGTCACGTCCAACTCCATTGCATGCGAACGGGTACGGCCAATCCATGTTGAGCCAGAGCTTCCTCGGCATTGAGCGTGGTTTTCACACATGTCCTGAGAACAGTCACGGTTTGATCGGCGTTTAGCAAACCTTCTTTGAAGAGTGACTGACAGCGCAAAACGTTGTAGAGCATCGCCTCATTGATCAGCTTCGCGTCAAGCAATTTCTTGCCGACTCTTACTGGTCTGTCCGTATCGACGACAATTTTTTCCACTTGGTCGCGTTTTGCCACTCCGGCCTCAACAAGCAAATCGCCGACGCGCAAGTCCTTTTGCGGCATCTGAGGCGGTGGATCCAGCTCAGCAAGGGCTTGATAGACGGAGATGTTTCTGAGTTTGACCTGGCGAAGCGCTTGCGCAGCCTGGAATGGCTTCAGATAGCTCTGTACCATGTCGAGCAGGCTATGAGCGGCATCCAGAAGTGCATAATCCAGGCATTTGCGTTCTAAAAGCAAAGTTGAGAGCGGTTTTTCTGACAGGACTTCAGCCTCGAAGCAGTCCATGAGATCGCTTTCCGATACAACCTGCGCCATGGCGAGAAGCTCACCCAAACGCAGACTCTGCCCCGAGGCCTCTGTGTAGATGCCGCTTTCGAATAATACCTGCCAGACTGAAATGCGTTTCGCCAGAGCCTGCCGCATGACGCTCGAGGCGTTTTCGCGCGTTATCTTTTCCTCCCGCACGAGCTTCAGGAGTGCAATTGCCTCCAAAACGGACTTTCGGCTGGCATACCGATTGAGCACAATCGCTCGAGCAAGGGGTAAGCCTGCCTCCTTTGCTTTGGCTATGGAGTTGGCGAGCTGATCTTTTGTAATCACCTCCCCCTCCAGCATGAATTCGGTGAGAGGATTGGTTTCGAGAGGGGGGGGCGGAGGCTTATCGAGATCTATCCCCATTCTGGCAATGGCTTCCGCAATTGTGGCATCGTTCTGTTTAGCCCAGATGACGGCCGAAACAGCCTCCTCAGCGGTAAGTTTGCCTTGATTGACTAAGGTGTGTACCTCAAGCGCTGGCGCTAGCGCATCCTCTGACGCATATTTCAAGATGAGTATTGCTCGTTCGAGACCGATATTAAGGCGCTTAGCTGTTTTGAGAGCTTCTTCGATTTGCTCGGGACCGCAAATTTTGGCGCCCAAGATTATGACATGGAGGCTATCGACGCGGGATTTCTTATCGAGCATGGGTCATCCGGAAGAATATTTGGTTGTAAGCGCATCGTCTTATATACCCTCTATTTTCTTATGTTATTCCTCCGGGAAAATTGCGAGCTCACTTATCAGAGCTTTTACACCCATTAAATCGCTGCTTAATATTTGCGGTGGGTTTAAGAGTGCTCTCGTTTCCCGGAGCACCAAATACGGTGCCAGAGTCGCCTGAACGTAGTAAAACGAATGGCTCAACAGTCAGCCGGAGGAGACTCATGTGATGACCTCAGTCGTCTGTATAAGCTGCGCAATCGCCTCTTGTGACGCGTCAATCAACTCTGGCTTTGATTCTTGCCATGCGTCAATCGACTCTAGCGATGCGACGCAATCGATTCTTGCCATGCGTCAATCGACTCTAGCGATGCGGCGCAATCGATTCTTGCCATGCGTCAATCGACTCTGGCGATGCGGCGCAATCGATTCTTGCCATGCGTCAATCGACTTTAGCGATGCGGTGTAATCGATTCTGTTTACGCGGCTCAATCGTCTCTGTAGACACGGCAGCTGAATTCTTTGGCAAGCACGTCATCGAAGTAATCAGCCGCATTGGACACATTCCAGATCAAAGAGTTGACTTCCTCTTGATCAAGCCCTTGGAGGGGCCGCTGACTTGTTACCATCACGATTTGCTCGAAGGCGGCAAGACAACATCCGCTCAAATCGCGATTGATATCAAGACAGCGCAAGAAGAAGCTGTCTCGATTGGTCTGGGGAAAATGCACGATGGGGCTGGTCACACGCAGAACTGGACCCTGGCGATCTTCTTGCAGGAAAATATAGATTTTGGCGCTTCCCTCAGTAATCCACCAGCCGTATCCGTCGCAGTCATCGAGCTCATGTCCTCTGATGTCCAGCCCTCGCCGTTTGAAGTACAAGGTGAGCATTTCAACTGCGCTATCGACTGTGCCTTTGCTTGCCTTCTTCGTCCCAAAAATTCCCATGATTTAACTCCACTTGAAAGCTCGAGGGAAATTGCCAGCCGTAAAATTCTATCCGATGGACGCTTTTTTACTGGGCAGTCGATGCGCACTTGGCCCCATTTTCCATATAGAATTCCACCAAAAATGCAGGAATGGTTTTCAAGCAAGTCGTCTTTTCGCGATATTTAATCGATTTCCATGGCCGGCGCCAGCAATTAATTCTCAGAGGATCATTTCGATGAGCAACCATGGCTACTACCGATATGCCAGCATTCACAAAGACAAGATTGTTTTCGTGTGCGAGGACGATCTCTGGATGACATCCATCGACGGCGGCTTGGCGCGGCGTCTCACCACGGGTAGTGGCGAGTTTTCTTTGCCGCGCTTTTCACCCGCTGGTGATTTCATTGCATTTGCGGGGCTTGAAGAAGGACATACAGAGGTCTATGTAATTCCCTGCGAAGGCGGCGCGCCAAAAAGACTTACTTATCTGGGCGGGACCGTCTGCGTTGTATCAGGATGGCGAGCCACTGGCTCCGAAATTCTCTTTGCCACTGATGCCAAGTCACCGTTCATTCGACATACAGAGGCGTTTGCCATCTCTTATGAGGGGGGCATGCCAGAACCATTGAATCTGGGACATGTGCTCACAATCGCTGAAGACAAGGGAGGGCGCTTGCTTCTGGGGAGGAATAATCATGATCCGGCACGGTGGAAGCGCTACCGCGGCGGAACAGCCGGCGATCTATGGTTTGGCGACAGCAAAGACGGGCCATTCAATCGGCTCATCAAAGTGAACGGCAATCCTGTGTGGCCCATGTGGATTGACGGGCGCGCGTTTTTCTTGAGTGATCATGAAGGCATCGGCAACATTTATTCTTGCAGCATTGAGGGGGCAGATTTACAAAGACATACCGATCATTCGGACTACTTCGTGCGCTTCCCTTCTACTGACGGCGAGCGGATCGCATACACGGCCGGCGGTCGCATTTACGTTCTCGACGTCGCGAAGGAGGAAATTCGCGAGGTGCCGGTGCGTGTTCCTGTTGCCACAATGCAGGTCAACCGTAAGTTCGTAGGCACGAAAGATAATCTCGAGCATTTTGCGCCACACCCGGAAGGGCACTCGATGGCTCTCATAGTGCGCGGGCAGCCGGTGACGGCACCTTTTTGGGAAGAAGCGCCGGTGCAATATGGCGAAGGCAGCCATGTGAGATATCGCGCGGCTGAGTGGCTCTCGGACGGCAAAAGATTCATAGTCACCAGCGATGCCACAGGCAAAGAGTCAATCGAGCTGCATTACGCTGACCAGAGCCACGCTCCGGAGACGGTTTTAGACGCCGATATGGGACGAATCCTTGAACTTGCCGTCTCTCCTGTCGAGGATGTGGTCGCTTTAGCCAACCATCGACAAGAATTGATGATCATTGATCTGCCAGGTCGCAGGGCAGAGATCATCGATCGCAGCCCGGCAGAAAGGCTCAGCGGGCTGAGTTTCTCGGCTGACGGCCGCTGGCTTGCCTACAGTTGGTCACCGTATTCGAACACTTCTTTGATACGAGTGGCGGAAGTACGAACAGGCAAGGTCAGAGACGTCACGCAGGCGCTGCGGGTGGACCGGTCGCCGCGATTCGATCCCAAAGGGAGATACCTCTATTTCCTGTCCACGCGCGACTTCAATCCTGTATACGACCATCTTCAATTCGACCTCAGCTTTCCCATGGCTATGCGTCCATTTCTTGTCACTTTGCGCAAGGACGTCCAGTCTCCTTTTGTTGCTGCAAGAAGACGTTTCGTAACAGGTGAGGCTGTTAAGGAGGATGTGCAAACACAAGGCGCGGTGGGAACTCTCAAACAGAAAGGCGGAGAAAACGGCGCAGCGGAGAGAGTGGAGATTGATTTTGACGGCATAGGGGAGCGCATAATTGGTTTCCCCGTCGACGAAGCTCGTTATGAAGAAATAGTTGCCACGCCCAATCGCGTGCTGTTCACCCAATTCGAGGTGAAAGGTATTCGTCCGGGCACCAATTGGTGGACCGAGTCGAGCGAAGTCGGCAAGCTCATGGCCTACGATTTTGACGAGCAGCGCTTAGCCTGCCTGGAAAAGGAAGTCGGCGCCATGAGGCTGGCTCAAGATCATCGCACGCTCGTTTACCGCTCGAAGGAAAAAATGAGGGTTATTGATGCTCAAAGCAAGCTGCCTGAGGAGGGGCAAGAGCCCAAACCGCCAACCGGCGCAGGGCGCAAGAGCGGCTGGATCGATCTCGATCGCATAAAAATTCTCGTCGAACCGAAATCCGAGTGGAAGCAGATGTACGAAGAAGCCTGGAGACTTCAGCACGAGCAGTTCTGGGACGAGAAAATGTCCGATATCGATTGGAAGCTTGTGCGCGACCGTTACTTAGATCCGCTCGAGCGAGCGCGGACGCGCACTGAGGTCTCGGACATCATTTGGGAGATGCAGGGAGAGTTGGGCACTTCTCACGCCTATGAGCTGGGAGGAGATCATAGACCTTCGCGGGCTTATGATCTTGGCTTTCTGGGCGCAGATCTGGTATTCGACGATAAGACAGCGGGCTATCGCATAGAGCGCATCATTCGCGGCTGCTCTTGGGAGGCTAATGCTGATTCACCTCTGGCTGAGCCGGGATTGGAGATTGCCGAAGGTGATGTGATTGTTGCTGTCGGCGGCAGAAAGGTGCGCAAAGATCTTTCTGTGGATGAGCTGTTGCTCAATGCTGCCCGAACACGTGTCACCCTCACGATCAAAAATGCTAAAGGGGAAACGAGGCGAGTATTTGTGTCTACTCTTGCTGAAGAGAAGATGCTGCGCTATAGAGCGTGGGTGGAAGGGAACAGGAAGCATGTTCACGAGCGCACCGGAGGCCGGGTGGGCTACGTTCATATTCCGGATATGGGACCGTGGGGGTTTGCTGAGTTTCACAGGAGCTATCTCTGCGAAATAAATCGGCACGGGCTCATAGTGGATGTTCGTTACAACCGCGGCGGTCATGTTTCGCCACTGCTCCTGGAGAAACTGGCTCGCAAGCGCGTTGGTTATGACGTCAACCGCTGGGGGCAGCCGATGCCTTATCCACCGGAGTCGGTGGCCGGGCCTATGGTCGGGCTGACTAATCAGTTTGCGGGCTCGGATGGCGATATCTTCAGTCACTGCTTCAAGCTCTATAAACTGGGACCGCTCGTCGGTAAAAGGACATGGGGCGGTGTAATTGGTATTTGGCCGCGCCACCGGTTGGTTGACGGGACAGTAACCACCCAACCGGAGTTCTCGTTCTGGTTTAGTGATGTCGGTTATCGAGTTGAGAACTATGGTACGGATCCGGACCACGATGTGGACATTCGACCAGACGATTACCGGCGCGATCGCGACCCGCAAATGGAAAAAGCAATTGAACTCATTTTGCATGAGCTTGAGCTTCGACCTTTCACGCTTCCCGACTTCAGCCAGCGCCCAAGCCTCGCTCTGCCAACACCTGTGGCAGCCGCCCTGGGGAAAGGGCGCAAGTAGCTGAAGTGTCTCATTCTTGCTGTGTCATCCGCCCCTTGATTGCTTGCCCTGATGTTCGGAAAGAAGCGGAGAAGGTCCGTCTTTCAAAGCGCAAATGATGTTTCGTAGGGGCGGCAATGATGGTGCCCACGGTGAGAGACACGGCGGCGCCTTTCAGTATCGCCGCTATGAGCGCCCTGGGTGCTAGGATTCCACAAGCTCGCGGTTGCGCACAGGAACAACACCAGGGCGGAAGTACTGCAGCGTTCCTGCACGTACAGCAAGCTCCGATGCCTTTTCGATGGCTTCTCCGGAAAGCAGCAGGGCGCAGACCGTTGCCATGACCTGATCACCACATCCGGTACTGTCCGGCGCCGCTGCCAGATTCAAATCGGGAGCAGCAAGGTGCTTCACCCAGTCGCCGGAGGCCAGTACGGCACCCTCATTCTTGAGCGTGATGAGAACATTTTGAGGTCCCAATTTTCTCAATTTGAGTGCTGCTCTCTGTGCTCCTGCTATGTCGTTTATGTTCTGTCCAGAAAGAATTTCAGCTTCTCTTGCGTTGGGTTTCAACAAGAAAATATCTTCTTGCAAGATGGAGGCATAATCCACTCCTGATTTCATCCCTGCCGGATCGAGCAGCACTTTGAGCCCGTTTTGCCGCGCCTTTTGAATGCCAAAAATCGCTGTTCCCAACGGCGGCTCGAGTGTGGTTACGAACATGCCATTGTGTTTGCCTGCTGCCCGGAAAAGACGATCGGCATTTTCAATATCATCAGGGGAGAACTCACCGCTTACGCCTTCAATGATGAAAAACTGCTGCCGGCCTTGCTTGTCGGCGGCAGAGAGGGTGATTCCCGGCCAGCTCATTTCGTTGTCAAAACGAACAAAACGGAGGCACGAGCAGTCAACGCCTGCATCAAGGAGAGCATCAACAGGCAGCCGCCATAAGCCATAAGGATCTTGCGTTGTGCGCCCGATCATCGCCACTCTGCCAGCACCGGAGTGGGCAGCTATCATCTGCGCAATGTTTCGCGACTTGCCGCCCGGTCGTATCGCAATGCGCTGACCAAAAACAGCTTCGCCCTTGGTCAGCGACGGAAACCCGGAACCCACAATGTCGGTATAAACACAGCCCGCGACTATTACGGAG
>DATNRC010000165.1:0-4651 GCA_036703705.1 Candidatus Obscuribacterales bacterium | reverse complement strand
GTCAAGCCATGCCACGCTATGCTGCCGCGCCAGACGGATGTTAGCCTGAACATCAACGTCCGGTGGCGTCTTTGCAATCACCCGTGGAGCCTCATCTATATCGGGAGCGTCTTGCACGCAATCGCTTGTGCTCACGACGGTGCCGGATTGCGTAATGACTTCACGCTGCCCGTTTTCAGTCCCGATAACAATCTGAGCATTCTTCTCCTCGATCACGAATGCGTTGGCATCAAATCGATTGCCGTCTTTGTCCGACCATGTATATGAAGTCAAATGCTTTTCATACCAGACGTCCTTACCGCCGGCTGTGCCCTTCACCGAGATCAATTCGCCGCTCATTTTGTCATATTCGAGAGCCAGGTTGCCACCATTAGGATAAGAAATTGACTTTTTCAACAGCCTTTTGCGATCATCAAATTCTGCCGTTACACTTAGCCCATCGGCCCTTTTCACCTGGCGCCATGTCGGCTTGCTGTCACTCGCGATGACTGTTCCGTTTACCAACTCTCGCCGGGCATAATCTCTGGAGTCTGGCTGATCCTCATTTCTTACCACCACATTGCCGCTGCGATCGGCGGTAATTGTGTAGTTTCCACCGCACGGCTTAGTGGATGGACCCGTCACCTCAAAAATCGGCTTTTGACTGTATGGGTTCTTCGGATCATAAGGCGTCAATCTCTCCGTCTTTGTGAAAGTGTTGCCCTCACTATCAGTGTAGGAGACGAGCTTGTTATCGACAATGCGCATGGCACGCATCGGCTGATTGACACTCTCGACGACTATCCATTCTTCATTTCCTGAACCCTTGCGCACGGTGCGTCCGCCGCCTGCATAATCTGTCGTTTCCAGCCCGTTACGCGAATACGTCACTGTATTTTGCGTGGCTTTGTCGACCATCTTGACGTTGTAGCTTTCGTCCACTGAAATGCTCACACCGTCCGGCTGGACAAAGTTAGCCTTATTCCTCCAGACAGGTTCCTCCCCCTCGCCGACAGATTGTCTCTCGAACACTTCACCATCGGTGTTAGTGAACTTAGTGACCTGCCCGTTTTTGTCGAACTGAATCTCTTTTGTCTTGCCGTCGTCAGTAGTAAGTTTGACATTCTTGCCTTCATTTGTTTCCGTCTCGCTCACCGTAACAGGTGGCTCCTTCGTGCTGTCGAAGAAGTCGACCTTCACAAGGACACATTTCGAGCTGTCGGCTCCGTCATCCGCAGGAGCATTCGATTGCCCTTTGCTTTCTCTTTTCAATGATTGCGCATAGCGGCTGAGCGCTTCCTGGTTATTGCGCTCTTCCTGGTTGTTGGGCTCTTCCTGGTTGTCCCGCTCTTCACTGTTGTCGCACTCCTTCTCGCTTCCCGCCTTTTCTCGGGGCTCTACGTCCGCTGTTTCGCGCCGTTCAGCTCTGTTTTGCTGTCTGCCCATTACAATCCTCCGCCGGCATCAACACGCAACGTGAAAATTACAGGCGAGTTGTTTCCGTGTTGTTAAATGCCAGAAGGTGGCATCAAGTGAAGGCGACGGCTGCCACATGCCGAAGTCGGAGTGAAGCCCGTACCAATAAATTTGCAGTCATATTTTGAAGCTGCACATGCTTGGAAAGAATATCGACGCAGAGGAGGTCCGAAAACGCGAGTAGCTGCTGATTTCTTGATCGGCGCTCATGCCCTTGTCGAGTGCGACAGATTGCTTACGCGAGACAAGGGATTTTAAAGGACGCATTTTAAAAGGCTCAAAATCGTGGAACCGTGACTTTCTATGCAACCTGGTCGGCGCTCGACGAATGCTCTTTCGGCTCGCCGGAAGGAGACTGATCATTGTTATCTCCCAGCTCCGCTGAGCCCTTAACACGCTCAACACTTGCCGGCTCCACGGGCGCTGCTGCGGGCTGCGCGGAATCGTTCGCCAGAAGGTTCGTAATCATGACATTAACAACGCACGCGGCAGGCAGGGAGAATATGATGCCGAGCATGCCGTCGATTCGAGCACCAATCATGATGGCAAGAAAAATGGTGACCGGATGGAGCCCGATGACGTTTCCGATGTAGCGAGGCGCAGCGAGATTGTCTTTAAGCCATTGCAGTCCGTTGAACACCAGGAAGAGAATGATGATTTGAGAAAGCCGGTTCAATGGCACATTGGACATCCCATCAATGGCCACGACAATGAGAGCGGGCAAAAAGCCGATCGGCGGACCTATGACCGGCACAATTTCCCACACACCAAGGACGACACCAAGCAGCAATGCATAGTTCACACCCAAAAAGAAATAGACAAAAAACATCAACGCGCCAAAGCAAAGCCCCAGTACAATTTGCCCGCGGAAAAACGCCTGCAGGCTTGCATCCACTTGTTCGGACATGAGAGACAGGCGGGGTTGATGCTTCTTGGGAAAGAGCGAAATTATCTGGTCACGTATGTGGTGCCCATCAAGAAGAAAATAAAACGAAACAACCAGAACGCTCAAGCCGTACATCGTCCACGTCATAGTCGACATGGCCACGTCACTCATGCGGCTGAGAATTTGATTCGCATCAGGTTTGGGCAAATTGGCCGCGAAAGTGGAAAGAATATCCATCGCCTTAACATCGATTTTTGCCGCATGCAGCCGCTGCTCCAGGGGTTGAACAGCCTTCACGAGCCAGTCAATGATCTGCGGGATTTGCTCGAAAACACTATTTACCAATTGCGTGATCTGATAAACCATCGCCGGCAACACCAGAATCGCGCCAATTATGGTTATGGCGGCAAGAAAGACATAAACCAGAAAGATGGACAGCGCCCGCGATCGCACATACCGGGACAACCAGTCGACGACACCGATAAACAGATATGCCAGGAGGAGGGATATGCCGAGGATTCTCAAAATATCAGCAAAGAATATGCTCACCTGTGTGAGCAAGTAGAAGACGGCAAGCGCCAGTACCGCCACTGTCAATTGTTTCTGCAAGATTGTGAGGCGAGCAAGCTTTTCTGCGCTCTTGAGCTGCTCTTCCCCTTGATGGTCCCGATCGCCCATCTCATCGTCCCCTGCATGCCCGAGCGGGCGGAACTCGATTCAACAAACTAACGCGTACCAAGTGTCTGCCGAAGATAGTCTATCTTATTCTGCAAATCTGCGGGAACCGATTTAGCGCCTGAATCGGCAACACGGCGATACTCATAAAGTGCATCTTCTTTTTTGCCTGCTTCCAAATATATATCGCCGAGGAGGTAGTGATAATCAGCCTCATTGGGTCTCACCAGCAGCGCAAGCTTCATTTGCTCTTCCGCTTCCTCAAAGCGCGACAATCGCCTCAGTACGCCCGCCAGACGATACCGAAACTCAGGATCCATCGCCTCGATGGAGATGGCCTGCTTGAGATTGGACTCGGCCTCACTCAGCTTGTTCTCACGGTCGAGGATGATGCCAAGGTTGTAGAAATAATGCGCCCTGTCCGGTTTCAACTTGAGTGCAATCCGCATTTCTTGCTCAGCCTGAGGCAGTTGGTTTAGATCTTTCAAAACGAGCGCCAGATTGTTGTGGTAACCGGCTGCGCCAGGATTGAGCCCAATCGCCTGACGGTACTTCGCGGCGGCTTCAGCGAGCTTGCCCTCCTTCTGAAGCTGAACACCCTGAAGATTAAGCTCCTTCGCCTCGCTGACAGGATCGGCCCATGCCTCTTCGCAATTGATTCCGAGGGCAAGAGCAATGAAAACCAGAGACAATGTCACTTTTCTCATGCACGTGCTTGCGAGCATACTCCTCTCACGACCAGTGATTGATAGAAACGTTCACATCCAGCCTGTTGCCACGAGCTTGAGCGGGCAAAAAACTGCCTCCTGTACTAAGATGAGAGCTGCGTCGCGGCTCTATTCGGATAGTACTCATATACCACTTGTCTTAATGAGACACCGCTTGTGTTAAAGAGACATCTTCTTCTCATCACTCTGGTCTTCTCTCTGCTCATAAACGCGGCGGGCATCTTCTTTTTTATCGCGTTTTTGGAAACCAGAGGGCATTTGCGCCACGTAAAAAAGGAAAGGAATATCGCCACGCAAAACCTCTTCATGATGCGTGGTCAGGTGCGCACAAACAGCGTGATGGCGTCAGATGATGTCATTAAATGCACATTTGTCAGCCATTTTGACGGTCAGGTGGACAAATTCGCTTATCTGCCGCCTTCGAATTTGAAAACCACAGGCGGCTTCAAACTGATTGTTTACCTTCACGGCATGGGCTCCACATTTCTCGAGCCCTTCATTTCGCCGGAAACGCAAAGTGTGGCCAGCGAAATAAGAAACAACAATCCTGACCTGGTGTTCGCATCAGTCAATTACCGAGGCGGCGTTGCCTGGATAAGCGACGCCGCGATGGCTGACATCTCCCAAAACATCCGCGAATTGATGCAGCGGTATCCGATCTCAAAAATCGTCATGATGGGTACCTCAATGGGCGGGACAATATCGCTCACATATGCGGCAATAGCACCGCCGGATATTAAGAGCAAGATTATAGGAGTGGTGAGCTCGGAGGGAGCGGGTGATTTAGCGGAAGTTTACAGGCTGACGGAGAATCAAAGCCTGAAGCCGGCGCTTGCAAACGCCTTTGGCGGTCCGCCCGAAGCGGTTCCGGAAAGATATGCGCGGCGAAGCCTCTTACCCAACATCG
>DATNRC010000164.1:0-4990 GCA_036703705.1 Candidatus Obscuribacterales bacterium | reverse complement strand
TGACAGCCCGAAACCCCTTGCTGGACGGGCGTTTGCGGGCGGCCTTCAAAAGGTACTCAAAAGAAAGATCAAAAGGCGCGCATGTACGCGCATACGCGCGCGATTTAAATATGGCGATTGACTCCCTACGCTTAAAAATCTCCGGAGCGACGGCGAACAACTCAACGGCAAGCAACAGACAAAGCCTGTTGTCGCCGTCGCTCTCTCCGATTTTAGCTCCGGGGTCAATCGCTGGCGCACGCTATCGCGTGCAGGCCAGAACCATAAGGTAGCCTGCGGCATAAACGGCTGCCTCGCCACTCGCTATCGCTCGCGGGTCCCCTCCATTTATTCCTCGGCAATTTTTTTTATGGGAGCTCCGACACCAATCTAACAGCAAGCAACGCTGGTCAAATTCCCTGGCAAAGCTCAGAAATGGTCAGGTCAAAAATTTCTGCCAGGCGGGCAAGCCTTGGAAAAGACGGGCTGTACTCGCCGCGCTCAATGCCGGAAATGTATGACTGCTCGACGCCCAGTGAAGCGGCAAGATGCTGTTGGGTCCAGCGTTTTGCCTCACGCAACTGTTTGACCCGTTTACCCAGCTTCCTGACTGCTTTTTTGCCTATTTCCATCCCAAAAGACTGGGCTGGATTGAGATAGAGGGCAAACAGTATTTCTTGTAAAAATCATCCGAAAAGGTGAATGGATGTCACTCTTGCGGGTTCGATTTGTGGGAATAATTGAGGTTTGGAGGGGCTGAATCTTGACGATGAAAACATGCAAGAGCGTGTTGTAGAGGCACGTTTGGCGCTAGCACAGACGTTTGTCTCAGATGGAAAGGCGCAGGAAGCGGAGCGAATGTACAAACAAACGCTTGGACACGCGGAGGCGATTGCAGGTAAAGACAGCCCGTTAGTGGGGAGCGTGCTCCTGGACCTGATTGATCTTTACGAGGCCCAAGGCCGGCATGATGAAGCCAAGGCGCTCTGGGAGCGAGTACGCAAGATTCTAGTTACGCACTTGCCAATTTTGTTGAGACGATCCGAGTAGGGCTTAGCCTCTATGGCGTGTTAACCATAATCATGGTATCATTGCCATAATGAAGGCGGTTCCAATCCAGCGCAGCAAAGTTGTAGAGCCAAACGGCTCAATCCAAGAAATCGTCATTTGGCAATTGCCTGAAACAACGAAGGATCAGCCTCATGGCTTCAAATACCGGCTCTACTTCGGACTTGCTGACGGAACCTGCCTTGTGAGATACGACAATGAGAAGGGAAAGGGGACCACAAGCACATACGCGACAAAGAGGAACCGTATCAATTCACGACATTGAGGCAATTGATGGAAGACTTCCTAGCCGATGTCGAAAGGGCGAAAAAAGGCGAGCTATGACCAAGCAGAGACAAATTTTGGTTGGCGTACAGAGCGGCCGTGAAGCAGCCGAGGACGCTATTCGAGCCTGGGAACGAGCAGAGCAAGGGCTACCTCCTGAGGAGCCCATTGATCGCTTGTTCTTCGCTGACATGGCAACGCTCTTCAAATACCTGTCCCCTCGCCGCGTTGAGCTGTTGCAGAAATTGCGGGAAATTGGACCTGTGAACATACGACAACTGGCAATGGCGCTAGAGCGGGACTACAAGAACGTCTATACCGATGTCTCTGACCTGGTGCATGTTGGCTTGATTGAAGAAACAAGAGACCGGCGCTTTTTAGTGCCCTGGGATGAGATAGCTGCGAAGTTGCCACTATTGGCGCAAGCGAAGTAAGCGGAGGAAATTGCTGATGGCAGAACGAACCAAGGAAGACGAGCGCTGGGCATCACGCGCCCTGGTCTCGATGCTGATTCGGGAGATGAAAGACTATAAGGCGGCAGCCGAGGTAGTATCGGGTTCCGAAGATGTTTTTGCCATGTGCTCTCGGCAGATCGGAGACGCTATAGCTCGGATTCAAGAGATCCCTACGGCAGTCTCAGCTCTTGAACTTCAACAAATTTTGAAGAATGCCCGCGCGGAAATAACTGAACATCAGCGATGGCAAAACGAAGTGCTGGGAAGTCTGCCGCCGCGTGACGATGAGGAAGGGCTTACCGGTCCTTTGCGTCAGGCGTTCACGAAGACTGGAACGACACAAGGGCAAAGCTTCTGACTGAAGTCATGCAAGCAGAGGACAAATGGCTAAAGGCGCAATCTGAAGCCTTCAATGCTGAGAACTACCAGTAATGGCCGGCGGTGAACATGATTCCGGCAAGAACTCCTGCCGACATTGGGTAAGCCCACTGATGGCTTTCCTCCTGCCTTTTCTCGTGGTTGGCGGCTGGAATGCTTTCATGATAGCAATGCACGGACCAGCTATGCCTGATGCGCAAACATCCCGGCAGCAGACGTTTGATTTCTGGCTGTATTTTCTTTTCACAGGTGGGATCGCTGGTCTGATTGGGCTTGTAATCGAACGCTTTAGCGGGCGCATCGTTAAATGGTGGAAAGAGCCAACTGAGCGTAAACCGCACTAGCGGCGCTCTCCCTCTACTGCTTTCATTGCCTCAAGAATGTTCGCAACAACAGTTGAGCGTCCTGTGATTTGTTCGTTGAGAGGCAGCCTTTCTGGCTTCCAGCCGTTCATAATCGCGTGATTCCCAAGTCCAGATTCAAGTTTTTCGGCTGCTGTTTTAGCGCGATACTCGCCGTCCTTTGAGAATACATCAGGGTTATAGGTGTATGCTATGGTCGCGGGATTTATGGCAATTTTCTGGTCTGGATGGGTTTTGTTGTGATTCTCAAGTCCTTCGACCTTCTCGGAAAGGTAAGCAGCAACGAACATTGGCGCAGTTTTGGGATCGAGTGCTGCCCTAACTGGATCAGCGCCGAACTGCTCTAGCTGTGGATACTTATCAACGAGGTGCTTTATGTTGCCTATTTGCATTTGTGCTGGACCCACAGATGCACTCAGGTTTTCAGTGCCATTCCAGTTTCGTACCGTTCCGATGAGTTGTGCGGAAAGGTCTTCACCGACGTCCCTAGGATCGCCTCTATGTCTGACTTCGTTAAGAATGATGCCTGCCACCATGCTCTGTGGTATGCCGTGCTCTGCCAGTGTTGGAAAGGCGTTATAGGCTTTCTCTGCCGCTGATAAATCGACATCGCGCCACCGCCCTGGCTCGTCCTGTCGCTCCAAGCCGGTCTGATACTCCATGTAGGTCATATCAGGCGTGTGCTGTTCCCAATCGTTGAGTCCCTTTAGGAGCGGTTCTGCAACGTTCTTCCATGCTTGATTGATGAAGCTATGCGTGGCGGCAGTGGTGTTTATTGGTGCCGACTCGGGATGCTGGATGAACTGTTGCTGCAGGCGTGCCTGATAGATTTCATCGAGCGCGTTGCCCAGGTGCGCAGTTCCAGCACCTGATCGGCTATCTGTACGTTCGTCAACTTCGTGGCCCATCAACCTCCAGCTTGGCATTCACACATGGGTTATATCCATCATGTCATAATCAACCGTCCAGCATTCATCCCCGTTTCTCGTTTCGCAAAAAAGCGATAAGCAAGATGGGTGTATAGCTGGTTCGCTATATTCGTTTTCAGCCGCTGGATAGCGTTCATGTCGGTAATCGAGATGAAGCCCGAAAACAAGTTCATCCGCGACACCGGCAAGCGCATCCGCAAGCTGCGAGAAGAAAAAGGCTGGTCACAAGAACAGCTAGCGCTGGAAGCCGGTGTGGATAACTCACACCTGGGCAAGCTCGAGCGCGGCGAAGGCAACCCAACAATTAGGCTTGTTTACCGCATCGCAGAAGCCCTGGGCGTCGAAGTCCGGGACGTGCTGGCCGAGTACTCCCCTCGTACAAAACATGCCGGCAACCGATAGCCCCTACAGTGTGTTGCCAAAAACGTCCGCCTGTTGGCGCTTTCTGCCATTTGTAGTGGTGATCTTTCCCACTTGTGGTGTGTAAAAACCCATGCCTGGCAACCAGTTCTGGCATTTGTAGTGCGCCCCTTATCTTGCCTCCGCTTCGCTCCGGAAGGTAGCCGCTGTCGCGACCTCGTCCCGTTTGCCTCCGGCTCTGTCCGGCACGAAAAATGCCGCAGGTAGGACCATTGCCGCGAATACCGGACAAGTGTCCAGCAATCTGTGGCCTCTGTCCGGCGCTATGTTCCTTGCTAGATAAGCTTTCTTAGAATCGGTCCGGCGGACTTTATCCTGCCTTCAGCTCGTTCGTCGCTTCCGGCTCCGCTGCGCTCCGGCTCCGTCGATTGCGCCTCGCTGCCCCCTCGCCGCCCCGAAATCTACCGCCGGGGTGTCTCACCCGCCCTGGTGGCGGCAAATATGGCCCATAACATTCGCATGTACCAGCGGCATGGGCTACCGGTCAATGAGCGCACATTGGCCTACGGTTTCAATCCAGATGTGTCAGACTCAAAAGGCGCAAAAATACTGCTGCCCGATGAAGCAACGCTGAACAAATCAACACACGTATCGAATGTAATGTTTCAACTTGAATTGCTAAGAAAGGGTCAGTGACTGCCGTTTCCTTTGTTATCTGCCTTTTGTAACCAGGTGGCAAGCAGCGAAACAACCCAGCAAACTAGCGTTACTGTAAGGACAAGGCAAATTGAGATCACGATTTCACTGCCTATGAAGTCGTTGTAGTTGTCCCACGTTTTGCCCCAGTCTCGCGCTTCGGATAAGAAATGCGAATAACCCAAGCCACCACCGAATATGGCTCCCAAGAGAGCCGACAGCAGGAGCAACTTAACCGCTCCAGGCGGCGCTCTCTTGACAACTGGATTTTGTTGTTCTGCTTCCATGCTTCCAGTTTACGTGTAGGCGCGTTGGTTGCCGTTAGATTGTGAGCCGGAGCCTCCTCCATAAAAAATTGGCCGAGGAATAAATGGAGGGGACCCGCGAAGCGGTGGGGAGGCAGCCGTTTATGCCGCAGGCTACCTTATGGTTCTGGTCTGCACGCGATAGCGTGCGCCAGCGATTGACCCCGGAGCTAAAATCGGAGAGAGCGGCGGCG